>CAYWDW010000073.1:5141-12519 GCA_964457105.1 uncultured Heliobacteriaceae bacterium | reverse complement strand
GAGTCGTTCCGGTGCGCGATTTTGTCGAAGGGCAGTTTGTCGTGATGGTCACGCGCAAGGGCGTCATCAAGAAGACCGAACTGTCTGACTTCGCCAACATCCGCTCGAACGGCATCATTGCGATGGGCGTGGATGATGATGACGAACTGATCGCCATTGAGATGACCGACGGAAAGAAGAAAATCTTTCTCGCCACGCACGAAGGCCAGGCCATCTGCTTTGAAGAGGATGAAGTGCGCGACATGGGTCGTCAGGCGCGCGGCGTGCGCGGCATCACGCTGCGCGAGGATGATTACGTCGTCAGCGTCTGCGCGGTCGAAGGCGACGAGCAGATGCTGAGTGTGACTTCCAACGGCTTTGGCAAACAGACCGCGATCAGTGAATATCGCGTGACCGGGCGCGGCGGCAAGGGCGTCATCAACATCAAGACGACCGAAAAGAATGGCAAGGTCGTCGCCGTAATGCCCGTGACCAAAGAGAGCGAAGTGCTGATTATCACGGTCAACGGCAAGCTGATTCGCATCGAAGCCGAGCAGATTCGCGCCACGGGCCGCAGCGCCCAGGGCGTGAAACTGATTGACACTTCCACCGGTGATCTCGTCGCCGGCGCTTCGCTCGTCGAGCGCACGACCGGACAGCTTGAAGAAGAGACGGCGAAGTAAAGCGATGAACCACGCAACCGGCAGACGGCAGACAGTAAAAGGCACAGGGCGGGCGCGCTCCGCCTTCAAGGGAGGTCGTTACCTGCTTCACCTGGGCCTTTTGCTGTCTGCCGTTCTTTTGTCTTTGACCTTTTCGGCCTGCCACAGCCGCGCGCTGCTCGATGAGGCGCAGCAGGCCTTTGACAGCGGCGATTATCAGAGCGCGACGAACCGGTACGAAGAATTTCTCAAACAGAATCCGACGCACGATCAGGCGGGCGCTGCGCACTTTCAGGCAGGCAACATTTACCTGTTCAATCTGAAACAGTACGATAAGGCCGTCACCCATTACATTCAGTTTATTGAAGGCTCGCCGCGTTCGCCCAATCTGTTGTCGGCGCGGCAGCGGCTGGCGAAAAGTTATGTCGGCCTGGGCAAGCGGCGCGAAGCCATCAGCGAATACGAAAATCTGCTGATGGCCTTTCCCAGTCAGGTGGACCACCGCCGGATCAGGCTCGACATTGCTGATCTCTATTTCGATCAGAACGATCTCAGGCAGGCGCGCACCGAATATCAGAAAGTGACCAAAGATGCTGCCTACGATTCGCTGACCGAGCGCGCCGACCTGCAGATTGGCAACATCTCGGTGCTGCTCGAAGATCTTGAAGACGCCATCCCGGTCTATCAGGAGGTCGTGCGACAGTCACCGGACAGGGAAATCAGGCGGCGCGCCGCGCTGCTGCTGGCTGATTGTTATCAGCGCACGCTGCAATACGAGGAAGCGATCAAAATTCTCGAACAGACCGAACCCGACCCGAAAGCCCCGGATGAAATCAAACGCCGCATTGCCGCAGTCCGCGAAACTCAGAAACAGCGCGGCCTCTAACAGGAATCCAATGTCCAGAATCTCCATTTTTCTCTGCTCACTGTGCCTCGCTTCACTGCTGCTCGTGACCGCCTTTGCCGGCGGCCCGCTGTTCTGGCGCGTCAACACGCGCGCCGAAATTGAACGGGGTGACGCGCAGGGCATCTCGGTCGCTGACAACGGCGCGCTGACGCTGGCTCCGGCATTCACCGAAGTCTTCGACACGAAGCAGGCTTACATCTGGTCCGTCGCGGCTGACCAGGCCGGACACGTTTACCTCGGCACCGGACACGAAGGGCGCATCTTCAAGGTGGACGCGACGGGCAAAGGATCGCTGCTTTACAAAACCGGCGAGCTTGACGTCATGGCGCTGGCCGTTGACGCCAGCGGTAATGTTTATGCGGGCACCGCGCCGGACGGCAAAATTTATCGCATCACGCCGCAGGGCGAGGGCAAAGTCTTTTTCGAGCCGAAGACAAAATACATCTGGTCGCTGGCCTTCGATCAGCAGGGCCGGTTACTGGCCGGGACGGGCGACAAGGGCGTGATCTGGCGGATCACCCCGGATGGCAAAGGCGCGCCGCTGATGACCACGACTCAGACGAACATCACGGCGCTGCAGGTTGATGCGGCGGGCAACATCATTGCCGGAACCGATCCGGGCGGACTGGTGCTGCGCGTCACGCCGGACCACAGGGTTTTCACGCTCTTCGATTCAGCGCAGCGCGAAGTGCGTGACCTGGCCATCGGCAAAGGCGGTGAAATTTATGCGCTGGCCATTTCAGAATCGGCTGGCAGCGGCGGCAGCAATGCCGCGCCCGCGCCTGCTGCGGTTTCAACTCCGACGGTGGTCAGCGCCGATGAAGGCGTGACCGTCACCATTGGCGATGTGCAGGTCCTTGAGTCGTCAGCAACGAGCAGCGCGACGACCTCAACCGCGCGCAATGCCGGCGATCAGGCCAAAAGCGCGCTCTACCGCATTGATGCCAGCGGCCTGACCGATGTGTTGTGGGATTCAAAGGATGCGGTGGCTTTCGCCGTCACGCTGAACGATAGCGGGCGGGTGCTGATCGGCACCGGACAGAAAGGCCGCATTTACAGCACGGCAGTGACTGACGCAGGCATTCGCAATCCGGTGCTGCTGGCGCAGTCAACCGAGGCCCAGACTTCGCGTTTCGTCAAAGCCGGAGGCCGGATTTATGCGGCGTCATCAAACCTGGGCAAACTCTTCCGCCTCGGCAGCGAAACGACCGCGAGCGGAACTTATACGTCATCGGTGCGTGACGCACAGACGCCGGGCGCCTGGGGGCGCATTTCGTGGCTTGGCGAGGGCGATGTTGAATTGCAGACCCGCAGCGGCAACACGGCCCTGCCTGATTCAACCTGGAGCGACTGGTCACAGCCCTATCGCGCCGCCGAAGGTGGCCGCGACGGCGCTGCCATCACCAGCCCGCGTGCCCGCTTCATTCAGTGGCGCGCAACGCTCAAAAAAGGCGCGACTGCTCCGGCGGTGCGTGAAGTCACGGTGTCATACCTGCCGCGCAACGTTGCGCCTTCGATCAATTCGCTGACCATTCTGCCGGTCGGCGTCGCTTTGCAGGCGCTGCCGCAGCAGCAACCCGACCCCGCGGCTGAACAGGCCGGGATTGACCCGGCAGTGCTGGGCACCGCAGTCCAGATTCCGCCCCGCAAACTTTTTCAGCGCGGCGCGATTTCGCTGCAATGGACAGCCGAAGACCGCAACGGCGATTCACTGGAATATGCAGTCTTTTACCGTGCTGCCGCCGGTGGCGAATGGCTCCCGCTCAAAACCGGGATGAAAGAGAATTACTACACGGTGGACGCCAACGCGCTGCCCGATGGTCGTTACGTGTTCAAAATCACAGCCACCGATGCGCCCTCAAATCCGGGCAGCATCGCCCTGACCGATGAGCAGGAAACCGAGCCGATTGAAGTGGACAACACTGCGCCGGTCATCACCGCCGGAACGCCCGTCGTCTCAGGCGGCAGGGTTGAAGTGGTGTTTCGCGTGAGCGACGCGACTTCGATCATTCGCCGCGCTGAATATCAGCTTGATGGCGGGCAGTGGCAGATGGTCTTTCCGGTGGATGGCATTGCCGATTCGCGCCACGAAGAGTTCAGAGTCACAGTCACACTGCCTGACGCCAAACCGCACGTAGTTGCCTTTCGAGCCTTCGACGCCAATGCCAACGTCGGCAGCATGCAGGTCGGCGTCAGATAAGCTGCCAGGTTGTAATTTGTGTGCATGAAAGGTCGGCTCCCGGTCCCTGAAATTCAAACCTTCAGGGGCCGGGAGCCGGCTTTGTCAGGTCTGCATCCCGCTGCTGCCCCCCCCTGGATTCACAGCCTTCCTGCCCATACCCGGATTTTATCCTCCAACAGCTTGTTCATTACCACAGCCCAAATCTGAAGCTGGCCGGGATGCCCTGGGCAAGGCGGCAACCGGCGAACTGTGATAATTCTAACAGGAAGATAGTTGACAATATTACACTCAGAGTTTATATTTGCCGTGCGCTCAGGCAGGACGGGGCGCAAGGGAATGGTTATCAGAAAATTTATGGAGGTAAAAGAGTTATGTCACTGATTCTCAGACGTGATCCATTCAATGAACTCAGATCGCTGCAGGAAGATTTCAACCGGACTTTAGGGACGGCGTTCCCGCGCCTGTTTGGCGAGGAAGGGCTGACAAGTGGCAAGTGGATGCCGAGTGTGGACATCCGCGAAGGTGAAAACGAGATTGTGCTGGAAGCCGATCTGCCGGGACTCAGGCCGGGCGATTTTGAACTGTCGGTTGAAAACCGCGTGCTGACGCTGAAGGGTGAACGGAAGTTCGAGCGCAAGAACGACAGCGACAACTATCATCGCGTTGAACGCAGTTATGGCAGCTTTACCCGCACCTTCACGCTGCCGTCAACGGTCAACGTTGATGCGGTCAGCGCGGATTTCAGGGACGGCGTGCTGCGGGTGATGCTGCCGAAAAAGGAAGAAGTGAAGGCGCGGCAGATTCAGGTGAAAGTCGTCGGCGAAAGTGAAGCGCCAAAGGTCGGGGCTGCGACTAAGTAAGCCGGCAGGCCGGAAATGAGTCGGGAGCAGAAGAACTGCATTGAGGCATCAGCCGAGGGCAGCTTACAATCAGACTCCGGCAGTTTGACACCGGCGGCAGGCTTTGAGCGGTCTGCCGCCGTGATCGTAATCAGAGAGGTTTTATGCGGCTGGATAAATTCACATTGAAGGGACAGGAAGCGATTGAATCGGCGGTTGCCCTGGCTGAACGCGATCATCATCAGCAGGTCGAACCGGAGCATGTGCTGGCCTCGCTGCTTGACCAGGCCGAAGGCGTGACCCGCCCGATGCTGGGCAAAATCGGAGCCAACGCGCAGGCCATCCTCACCGAGGTTGAAGCCGCAATCAAAAAATTCCCGCAGGTGACGGGCGTCGGGCAGCAATATATCAGCCCGCGCCTCAACGCCATTTTCACCAAAGCGCAAAAGGAAGCCGATACCTTCAAGGACGAATACATTTCGACCGAACATCTGCTGCTCGCCATGGCGGATGAAAAGGAAGGCTCGGCGGGAAAGATTCTGCGTCAGCACGGCGTCAGCAAGGATGCGCTGCTCAAGGTGCTGCAGCAGATGCGTGGTGACACGCGCATCACCAGCCAGAACGCCGAAGAAAGTTACCAGGCGCTGTCAAAGTATTCGCGTGATCTGACCGAACTGGCCCGGCAGGGCAAACTCGATCCGGTGATCGGGCGCGATGACGAAGTGCGCCGCGTCGTGCAGGTGCTTTCGCGCCGCACCAAAAACAATCCGGTCCTGATTGGCGAACCGGGCGTGGGCAAGACCGCGATTGTCGAGGGCCTCGCGCAG
The DNA here is from genome assembly GCA_964457105.1 of uncultured Heliobacteriaceae bacterium. GTDB lineage: Bacteria > Acidobacteriota > Blastocatellia > RBC074 > RBC074 > DASRDU01. The sequence goes on along the minus strand of CAYWDW010000073.1, from coordinate 7,123 downwards.
CGCATCGTGTCGGGTGACGTGCCTGAAACGTTGCGCAACAAGAAACTCGTCGCGCTTGATCTGGGCGCGATGCTCGCCGGGGCGAAATATCGCGGCGAGTTTGAAGAGCGGCTGAAGGCGGTGCTGCGCGAGGTTGAAAAATCCGAAGGGCAGATCATCTGCTTCATTGACGAACTGCACACGCTCGTCGGCGCGGGCGGCGCGGAAGGCGCGGTGGACGCCTCGAATATGCTCAAACCGGCGCTTGCGCGCGGCGAATTGCGCTGCGTTGGCGCGACGACGCTCAACGAATATCAGAAATATATTGAAAAGGACAAAGCCCTCGAACGCCGCTTTCAGCAGGTCTATGTCGGTGAACCGAACGTTGAGGACACGATTGCGATTCTGCGCGGTCTGAAGGACAAGTACGAAACGCATCACGGTGTTCGCATCAAGGACGCGGCGATTGTCGCGGCGGCGACGCTCTCGCACCGTTATATCTCTGATCGCTTTCTGCCGGACAAGGCGATTGACCTGATTGACGAAGCGGCATCGCGCTTGCGTATTGAAATTGACTCGCTGCCGACCGAGATTGACGAAGTCGAACGCGAAATCATTCAGCGCGAAATCGAACGTCAGGCGCTGCTGCGCGAGGACGACCCGGTTTCAAGGGAACGCCTGGCGAAAGTTGAAAAAGAGATTGCCGACCTGAAGGAAAAGTCCGGCGCGATGAAGGCCAAGTGGCATTCTGAAAAGGACATCATCGAAGGCATTCGCGCAGCGAAGGAGCAGATGGAGCAGCTCAAGGTGCAGGCCGAGCAGTTCGAGCGCGCAGGCGATTACGGCAAGGTGGCTGAGATTCGCTACGGGCAGATGGTTGAGGTGCAGAAGCGGCTTGATGCCGATCAGGCAAAGCTTGCGGAACTGCAAAGCAGCAGCCGAATGCTCAAGGAAGAGGTCACGGAAGAGGACGTGGCCGAAGTCGTGGCGAAGTGGACGGGCGTGCCGGTTTCAAAACTGCTCGAAGGCGAAATGCAGAAGCTCATCAGAATGGAAGAACGGCTCGGCCTGCGCGTGGTTGGACAGGAGGCGGCGCTGATTGCGGTGGCCAATGCCGTGCGTCGCGCCCGCGCCGGATTGCAGGATCCGAAACGGCCCATCGGTTCATTCATCTTTTTAGGTCCGACCGGCGTTGGCAAAACCGAAACGGCGCGCGCGCTGGCCGAGTTCCTTTTTGATGATGAACGCGCGATGGTGCGGCTCGATATGTCGGAGTTCATGGAGAAGCACTCCGTGGCCCGGCTGATCGGCGCGCCGCCGGGTTATGTCGGTTACGACGAAGGCGGATACCTGACCGAAGCCGTCCGGCGCAGGCCGTATTCGGTCGTGCTGTTTGATGAAATCGAAAAGGCGCACCCGGATGTCTTCAACGTTCTGTTGCAGATTCTCGATGACGGGCGGCTGACCGACGGCAAGGGGCGCACGGTGGATTTCAAGAACACCGTCATCATCATGACTTCCAATCTTGGCTCGCGTGAGATTCAGGACTGGGAAGGTGATGAAAACGTCATGCGCTCCCGCGTGATGGAGCAGTTGCGCAGCGCATTCAAACCCGAATTTCTGAACCGGGTGGATGACATCATCATCTTCAGGCGGCTGGGGCTGGAGCAGCTTCGTCAGATCATCAAGATTCAGCTTGAATCGCTGAAGCATTTGATGGAAGAGCGCAAGATTACGCTGACGCTTGATCCGTCGGCGGAGGAATTGCTGGCGCGCGAAGGCTTCGATCCGGTTTACGGGGCGCGGCCTCTGAAGCGGGCGATTCAGAACCTGATTCAGAATCCGCTGGCGATGAAACTGCTCGGCGGCGAAATCAAGCCGGGCGATGCCGTAACGGTGAAGGGCGATCCTGACCGGGGACAGATGATTTTTGTGTCATCAACTCCCGAAGATCAGGGCGCCGCCGCGCGCCGATAACGGCTCAATGCAGACGGCGCAGTGAG
>CAYWDW010000073.1:0-5131 GCA_964457105.1 uncultured Heliobacteriaceae bacterium | reverse complement strand
GCCTGCGACGCCAATTATCCTGATTGCATTCAACTGCTCCGCGATGTTAGATTGCCGGTGATGCAGTCAGTTGTCAGAGGCAACTGACAAGCAATGCAGGAGCACCGGGAGCTGGCATCAGCGCCGGGCAATCGTGAAGAGAGTGGAGGCAGAAGTGGCGGAGACCGAAGCAAAAAACGCTCAGGCCGGTCAGTCGGGTGAGCCGGGTGAAGGAATCAATATTACTGACAAACGGCGCATCAGCGCGGATGATCCGATGCCTGATGACGCGCCGGAAAGGGCGGCTGCATCACAGCCGTCAGTGGCAGAGTTGCTGAGTAAACTGAAGGAATCGGAAGCAAAGCGCGAAGAGGCAGAACGCCAGGTGCGGGATTTCGCTGAGCGGTTCCGGCATGCCCAGGCACAGTTGCGCGCCGAAAATGACGAACTGCGGTTGCGGCTGCAGCGTAACTTCGAGCAGAAACTCGACAGCGCACGCGGTGATATGGTGGCGAGCCTGCTTGATGTACTTGATACCCTCAAACTCGCGATTGCTGCCGCTTCGTCGCAGCAGGGCAAAGGGCCTGAGTTTGATAATCTGCTGGGCGGCGTGCGCATCACGGCACAGCAGTTTGAAGCAAAGATGAACAGTCTCGGACTGACGCCGATTGTCAGTGTGGGCGAGGTTTTCAATCCTGAAATTCACGAAGCAGTGGAACTGGTGGCCTGCACCCCTGAACAGGACGGGCGGGTGGTCGAGGAACTTCAGACCGGCTACAAATTCGGTGATCGCCTGCTGCGTCCGGCGCGTGTGCGTGTGGGGCGGGCAGGCGAACTGTAAATTGGCAATCCTTCCTGAGCCGTGCTGCATCTGAGCGGGTGAGCCGTTGCAGCGCGGCTTTCGATCTTTCCGGGAACCGAAAGTAAGCATTTAACCAGTCGTGCCGATAAGCTGGTTGCCAGACGGATGTCGCGGAGTGGCAACATGATTGACAAACGATTGACATAATCTCTGCCGGTGGCGCTGCTTGACAGTCAATCACGCGCCCGGTAGCTTTAGGGCGCACCGGCCAGACTTGCTCCGACTCTGATTTCACTGTACCCGTCAGAAACAGAGCGTTGCTGACAAGAACCAGACAGGTTTCCCCACAAGCGCATTTATCATCCCGCACTGCTGATGCGGCACGAACACTGAGAGGAAAAACGTGTTGGACTTAGGACCACTGACAGACAAGTTTTCGGAATCGGGGCAGAAGGTGATTTATCGCGCGATTGAAGAGTCGCGCCGCCGCGATCACAACTTCCTTTCGGTCGAGCATATCTTTACCGCACTCGGCGAGGTTGAGGACAGCCTGTTCAATGAAATCCTGCGTGCGATCAATGTCGAGCCGCAGATGGTTTCGCAGATGCTGGAACAGGAACTCGCCAAGAGCCGTCAATATGTCGGCAAGAAGATGTACATCGCCGATACCACGCGCGAACTCTTCAATCGCGCCCTCAAACGCGCGCGCCAGCACGGGCGGCAGACCATCGAATCGTTCGACCTGTTTGCCACGCTCTTTGCCGATCCGGCTGGTTCGCCCGCTGAAATTCTGCGTCGGCTCGGCGCTGACCCGAACGTCGCCATCGAAAAGATCACGCAGCAGGTTCGCCAGCGTGAAGAACACGATGAAACGATGCGGAAGAAATTTGAACTGCCGCCGTATCTGAAGCACTTCGGTACTTCGCTCAACAAACTGGCGCGTCAGGACAAACTGCCGCCGACCATCGGGCGCGAAAGCGAAATCCGGCAGATGATCGAAATCCTCTGCCACCGCGAACGCGCCAATTCGCCGATGCTCGTCGGTGAACCCGGCGTCGGCAAGACGGCAGTTGTTGAGGGCCTCGCGCGGCTCATTGAACTCGAACCCGAAAAGGTGCCGGCGCGCCTGCGCAATGCGCACATCGTTCAGCTTCAGATGGCCGGCATCGTCGCCGGGACGATGTTGCGCGGCATGTTCGAGGAAAGACTCCAGGGCATCATCAACGAGGTCAAGGAACGGACGGACCTGATCCTGTTTGTTGATGAAGCGCACACGATCATCGGCGCCGGCTCGGCGCTCGGCGCTTCAAGCGATGCCGCGAATATGTTCAAGAGCGCGCTCGCGCGCGGCGAAATCCGCATCATCGGCGCGACCACGCTGACTGAGTACAAAGAATACATTGCCGAAGACGAAGCCCTGGCCCGCCGCTTCCGCCTGGTCAAGGTTGACGAACCGAGTCTGATTGAAACGCGGCAGATCCTGCACGGGCTGCGTCCGCGGCTTGAGAAAAATTATTCAGTGCAGATCACCGATGCGGCGATTGACACGGCGCTTGAAATGGCACCGCGTTACATCCGCAACCTGCACCTGCCGGACAAGGTCATCGGCTGGCTCGACACCGCCGCAGTCAAGGTTGAAATCAACGAACCGGGACTGATGCAGGTGCAGCCGGAACACATCATTGATGTCATCTCGCAGGAATCGCGCATTCCGAAAGACCTGATCTTTCGGGACACGACCGACCGCTTCCGCGACCTCGAAGCGCTGCTCGGCAATCGCGTCATCGGTCAGAAAGAAGCTGTCCGGGCCGTCGCGCAGCGCCTGCGACTGAACAAAGGCCCGCTCAAGGAGAACTTCTACAAACCCGATGGCGTGCTGCTGTTCCTTGGTCCGACCGGTGTCGGCAAGACCGAACTGGCCAAGTCGGTGGCCGAAGCCATGTTCGGTGACGAAAACAAAATGGTGCGCATTGATATGAGCGAGTATCAGGATGGCACCGTCGCCATTGAAAAACTGATCGGCATGCCGCGCGGCATTGTCGGATCAGAACGCGGCGGCATCCTGACCGAGCGGATGCGCGAAAATCCGTACACCGTGCTGCTGCTTGACGAAGTCGAAAAGGCTTCGCCGTACCTGCTCAATCTGTTCCTGCAGGCGTTTGACGAGGGCTGGCTGACTGACGGTCGCGGCAAGAAGGTTTATCTTTCTGACGCGATCATCATCATGACCTCGAACCTTGGGTCTGAGAACTTCAAGAAGTATATGAAGCCGCTCGGATTCGGCACCAAGACGACCGCTGATGTTGAAGAGATCAAGCGCGCGGTGATGCAGGCGGCTGAAACCCGGTTCTCGCCGGAGTTCCGCAACCGCATTGATGAGATCGTCGTCTTTTCGCCGCTGACTGAGGATGAAGTGAAGCAGATCGCGCAGCTTTACCTCGGCAGTCTGCGCCGCAGCATGGAACGTCAGGGCAAGCGGCTCGTCATCACTGACGTGGCGCTGGCACGGCTGGTTGAAAAAGGCTTCAGCCCGGCTTACGGCGCGCGCTTCCTCAAGCGCACAATTGATGAGTATGTCAAACTGCCGATCACCAATCTGTGGAAGGCCTTCACGAACTTCACCGTTGATGTTGTGGATGGTCAGATTGACGTGCGCGGCGAATAAGCAACATTCATTCACTTGCTTGAGCAAAGGCTTCAGGAGCAATCCTGAAGCCTTTGCTTTTTGCGGATCACCTCAGCCGCACGGAACTGAATCAACACCGGTGCAAGATAATCTTGCCTGAAAATCAGGAGGCAGTGTTTCAAGAGACGATGTTTGGAGTTCCAGCTTTAGCTGGTCCGGGTGAATTGAAACGCAGCCAGACCAGCTAAAGCTGGAACTCCAAACATCGTCTCTTGAAACACTGCCTCCTGAAACAGTTCGATGTCATGAAAACAAAAAAACGCCTGCGAAGTTGACGGGTCTTCGCAGGCGCGAGTGTTGCTTATTCGGTGCAGTCTACAAGTAAATCGTTAATTCGCCGGAGCCTTGACGGTGAATTTCAGGCCGTTGGACGAAACCAACTGGCCGTTGAAAACGAGCGCGACAAAGACTTCGTAATCGCCAGCCGCAATGGCGGGAACCTTGCCCGACAGGCCGTTGGCTGACAACTGCAGCGTCTTCACGTCTGCATAAAACGTCTTGTCGCCCTGCTTGAAAATCACGGCGTGCTTCAGCGGGTCGCTGGCAAAACCCTGGCCGCTGATCGTGAAGGTTGCGCCCGGCGCGCCATCAACCGGATTGATGGCCGACAGCTTCGGTGTCACCGGCGCAGGCGGCGCCAGCACTTTGAATGACAGCGCATTCGATGGCTCGCTTCTGAATTCATCGAAGTTAAGCACGACCACCACTTCATAAACTCCGGCGGACACAGGCGGCACGAAACCTTCCAGCCCGTCTGCCGTGACCTTCAGCGATTTGCCGTCAACCGGGAACCACCGGGTGCCCTGCCGGAAGCCGACATAATTCATCCAGGGTTCAGGCCCGAAGCCGGTGCCTTTGATTTTGAAGGCGGCGCCGGGCTGGCCTTCCGTCGGCGTCAGCGCTTCAAGCTTCGGCGCTGTCGGCGGCGCGGTTTGCAGCACCTTGAATGCCAGCCGGTTTGACGGCAGGCTCATGCTGCCGTTGATGACGCTGACGACAAAGACCTCGGCATTGCCGGGCAGCATCCACGGCACCGAACCCACAAGGCCGTCAGCCGTGACTTTCACCAGGCTGTGCGGCACATCGCGCATCAGGTCGCCGATTTTGAAAACGACCATGTTGTTTTCAGCTTCAGGTGCAAAGCCGCTGCCTTTGAGCACAAAGCTGTCGCCTGGTTTGCCCTCGGCAGGTGCGACTGATTCAAGCTTTGGTGCAGCCGCCGGCACCGGCCCGTTCACTTTGAACGCGAGTTTGTTTGACGCGCCGGGCATCGCGCCGGTCTGACTGGCGATGACAAAGACTTCGTAATCAGCCGTCGGCAGTTCGGGCACGACGCCTTCCAGGCCGGCATCGGTCAGCGTGACGGCATCTTCATCAACGTTGATGTTGAGATCGCCGAGTCTGAAGATGACGCGATTCTGCGCGGCATTCGGCGCGAAGCCTTTGCCTTTGATCACGAATTTTTCACCGGACTTGCCTTCCGCCGGGCTGATTGATTCAAGCACCGGCGCGGCAGGCGCGGGCGGCGCGAGAACCTTGAAAGCCAGCGCGTTTGACGGTTCGCTTGACGCGCCGCCCTGCAGCGCCCGCACCACGACCTGATAATCACCGGCAGCGATGCGCGGCACCGTGACGACGATCCCGTTCGGGGTGGGTTTGACCGG
>CAYWDW010000072.1:0-12643 GCA_964457105.1 uncultured Heliobacteriaceae bacterium | reverse complement strand
AGCAGGGCCCTGGCAAAGTCAGTCAACCGGGGCCGGATCACTTTTTTCATCCACGAAGAGACGCGAAGAATCACGAAGTCGGCCCCTGGACAGCGGTTTTGCTTCGTGGTCCTTCGTGTCTCTTCGTGGATGAAATCTTTTATCCCACTTTGCAACAGCCCTGCCCAGGGCAGGAAATTATTCAGGAAATCCGGCTTGAACTTTCAGTTCGGCTCAGCGAAGATGCGGGTTTAAGCCCCCGCGTCAATATCAGCCGCCCCCGGGCATTGAATGCGCTGCTGCCACGACGCCTCAACGGTGCGCCAGTTTCAGGTGTGCTGACGAACGGCAGCCGCCATAGAACTGATCGAGCAGGAAGTTGTGAGTAAAAAGCTGATCGTTTCGCTGATTCTGTTGACTCTCAGTTGCGCCCTCGCGGGTTGTGTCGCAGCCACTGACCAGAAAGAAAGTCTGGCTGCGCCCGGACCTTCAGTCTCGCCCTCACTCACTCCGACGCCGACGCCGCCACCGCTGGTTTCGTTTCTGCGCGAAGGCGGCTTGTGGGCAGTGCAGGCCGATGGCGGCGGCGAACGCCAGCTTGTGCCGTCACCGCCGGAGCAGGCCATCAATGACCACGTCTGGTCACAGGACGGACGCCGGATTTATTACGCCGTCGGCAATAAATATTTCTCCTGCGCGCCGACCGAAACGCCTGAAAAAAAGATTGAAGAAGCCGGTGAACTGACGGTGCCGGAAGGCACGACCATTGACCGCCTTGAACTGGCCCGGCAGGGCGACACGCTGCTGGCGTATGCCATTCCGCAGAATGGCGAACTCAATGCGCTGCCCAGAATTTACGCCACCGGCATCGGCAAACGTGAAGCGCGCGAATTGTCGGTTGATGAATATGCCGCGCTCGCTCCCGCGCAGCCGGTCGTCGTGCGCAGCTTTCAGGATCTGGCCGTCTCGCCCGACAGCCGCTGGATTCTTTACAAGGAAATGTCCGGCGATGTTGAGCAGTTGTTTATGGCAGACATTGAAACCGGCGCGCGCCTTCAGATCAGCGACCTGGCCGCGCTCGACGGATTCGAGCCGTCGGCTGACCCGTCCGGCGCGCGGCACATTCTGGAAGCCGCGTGGTCGCCTGACGGGCGTTTTGTCGTCTTCAATCCGGCGCAGTCCTGCTCGGAATCAGGGCTGTGTTATGGACAGTTGTTTCTGCTCGACGTGTGGACGGGCGTGCAGTATCAGTTGACGCGCGAGATGACCGTCAACATTCCGCTGGAGTGGAATCGCCAGGGAACGCTGCTGGCTTACGATGACGGCGGGCAGATTGTCGTGGCCGACACCGACGGGCAGATCAGACGGCTGGCCGAAGGAAACCGACCGAAAATCCAGCCGACGGGCTGAGGCTGCCATGCTGACCCGGCAGCTAAATGGGTTGGCAATTGATCTGAATCCACCAGCGTCAGCCTGGCCTGCGCCACAGACCGGAGCAGGCCAGGTGACGGTCGGCTCCTGCATAAAATCCTTCTGACAGAATTTCAGACCACCGGAGCGCCGCCTTCACCCGTGCCGACAGCGTTAATGGCTTTCTCAAATGAAATGGCCGCTCCCGTATTGCCTTCGGAATGATGCACGGTTTCGGTGCGCACGACGCGGCCTCTGAAATAAGTCGCCACGCCCTTGTAAGGATCATTGCTTTCGAGAATCACGATCAGCTCGACCGGCAGATCGAGCGCCAGCACATCATCGGTTAAGACATACGCGCCCGACTTGCTCAGATTCCACAATCTCGCATCGCGCTCATTGATGCCGCCGACTGAATCCTTCCATCTGATCTTGGCCGGAATATCCAGTTGTACCCGTTGTTCAATTCTTCTTTCGAGCATTGCGTTAGTTCATCTCCTGAAAAATATCGCCGCGTTCCGGTCACATAATATGCCGCTCGTGTCTGTGCGACACGCCTTGAGCAGGTTGAAAACCGGGATGAAATCAGCGCTTTTTCGGACGGTCGGGGATGGGTGAATAAATATGCGGGAAGTAACGCTCCCCGTCAGTCAGGTCAGACCGAAACCGGCCTTGCAGGGTCCAGTCTCAGGATCGCATTGACTGAAGGTGTGAGGTTGATCGGTTATCAAAGGGGGGCATCAAGTAAATAACCGAAATCAGCCGAATTAGCAACCGCATGGCAGCCTCTAATCGCGGCAGAAAAATTTGACCGCTCCGGGCTTCCAGGTTAGATTGGCTGCGCTGGTGAATTATGCGACAACCCGCGCCCAGGCAGTTCCCGAATCAATCATTACATCTATGTCTTTCGTTCATTGCAGGCGCGCACCGGAATCAGGTCGGGGCCGCCGCGCAAACGAAGGCTACTTCAGAGTGAGTTCTCAATGGTCAGTGCAATCGGTATCGTCAGAAAATCTCAGACCGGTGATGACATCAACACCTGGTGCGGCAGGTGCAAGTGCGAACGCGAACATGTCATTACCGCCCTTAAATCAGATGGCAGCGTCGAACGGGTACAATGCCGCACCTGCGACAGCCTGCACCTGTTCCGCGCCACCAAAGCCGCTTCGACCCGCACCCGCAGCGTCAGGGAAAAGAGTGCCGCCGTGGAAACGCCGACCGGCCCGGCCCGCGAATATTCCATGCAATCACGCTTCAGCGTGGGCGACCGCATCTCGCATCCCAGATTCGGCATCGGCACGGTCGTCGAAAAACGCGCCGGGAAAATTGACGTGAAATTTGGCCGGGAAATGCGCGTGCTGATTCACGCCGGCTGAAGGCCTGGTCAGTTCATTGCGCCCGCCGCGCCGCCCGCCTGAAAGGGGCAGTTCCGTTTCCCGGTTCAGGCACGGCTGATCTTCCGGTGTCTGTGGTTTCTGCTTTCCGCTTTCGGGATTCTGACATCCCGAAAGCGGACACCTGCCGCATCTGTGCGTTCCCGCCTGCTGACTCAACCCCGGTCTCTGCTCTGATTTTCCGGCCCCTGCCGTCTGGCACGGCAGTTGGTTATCTGCTGCTCACCAACAGAGGTGTCTGCATGATTACAATCAGAAACATTCGTCGGAATTTCGCCAGTGGTGACGCCGTCAGCGAAGTGTTGCGCGGGGTCAGCCTCGACATCGAGCAGGGCGAATTCATCACGATTATGGGGCCGTCAGGCGCGGGCAAATCAACGCTGCTGCACATCCTCGGCCTGCACGATGCCGCGTGGACGGGCGAATATTATTTCTTCGACCAGGCTGTGCATCAACTGAAGCCGAAGGATCGCGCCGAGCTGCGGAATAAAAACATCGGGTTCGTTTTTCAGAGCTATCACCTGCTCGATCAGATGACGGTTTATGAAAACCTTGAAGTCCCGCTGGCCTATCGCAACTACAGCAAACCGGAACGGCAGCGACTGATTGCGGAAACCCTGGCCCGCTTTCGTCTCACCGACCGGCAGAAACTTTATCCGGGTAATTTGTCGGGCGGCATTCAGCAACTGATCGGCGTCGCGCGCGCCGTCATTGCCGGCCCGCAACTCATCCTCGCCGATGAACCCACCGGCAACCTGCATTCGGCCCAGGCCAGAGAGATTATGGAACTGTTCACGCAACTCAATCAGGCCGGCACGACCATCATTCAGGTCACGCATTCAGAGGTCAATGCCGCTTACAGCCAGCGCGTCATCAGGCTGCTGGACGGCCTGATCGTGCAGGACTGAAAGGTTGCCGGGATGATTCAGGCAGGCAGCCCGATGCGTTGCAGCAGCCGGGCGAAGCGCGGGTCGTGGTGCAGATTTTTCAGGCGCGGGTCAACTTTCAGATAGGCCATGCGCTCGGCCTTTTCCTGGTAAGCTTTTTCCAGATACTCGAACGCTCTGTCCTGCTCATCGAGTCCGGCATAAATCACCGCAATCAGAAATGACCGGCCCTGCTGTGATGAAGCGGCCTGCAGTTCAGCCAGGATGCGGCGCGCTTCGTCCTTTTTCCCGGCAGCGGCATAGGCGTGTCCGAGTTCGCCTTTCACCATCACGCCGCCGGAAAGATTCACGGCCTGGCTCAGTTCACGAATGGCTTCGTCAGGTCGCGCCATCTCTTCGTAGGCCTGGCCCAGGTAGCGACGCGCGACGAAGAATTTCGGATCGTGCGCGAGTATTTTCTGGAACTGCTCAACGGCTTCATCATAACGGCCCGCGTAATAAAACATCCGCCCCAGGTGAGCGTTGACAATCAGCGACAGCGGATCAAGTTCCTTCGCCTTTGCCGCGGCCACGACGGCTTCATCGTGGCGGCCCAGGATGGCCAGACAACTCGCATACCACTGATAAGCGGGCGCGTATTTCGGATTCAGTTCAAGCGCCTTTTTGAATTCGCGTTCAGCGCCCTCCCAGTCCCAGTCATAAACGAAGGCCGTAAAGGCGAGCGCCGTGTGCGCTTCGGCCAGCGAATTATCAAGTTCGAGGGCGCGCGTCGCGGCTTCGCGGGCTTTGGGGAAAGCCTCGTTCGGCGGCAGCGCGTTGTAATTGGCCAGTGAATTGTAACTGTCGGCCAGGCCCGCGTAAGCCAGCGCGTACCCCGGCTCGGCTTCAATCGCCTGCTGAAAGTATTCAATGCCCTGCTGCAGGCTTTCGACCGTGCGCTGATTCCAGCTTGCGCGGCCCTGTTCATAGAGTTCTCCGGCTTTCTGCCGGTTGCGTTCCGGCCCGCTCAACGTCAGCAGTCGCAGGCTTGAGAGCACGTCGCGCGTGATGCGCCGCTGCGCAATCTGAATGTCGGCAGGCCGTTCATAGCGGCTGTCCCACAGTTGATTGTTCTCGCTCGCTTCGACCAGTTCAACGTGAATCGTCAGGCCGTCAGTGCCCCTGCCAACGCGGCCAATCAGCAATGCCTGCACCCCTAGTTCGCGGGCAATCCGTTCAGTTTCAGCCTGCTGTCCCTTGTAGCGCGAAACTGCCGTCAGCGACCTGACCCGGAGGTTCGGCGACTGCGACAGGCTGCTGATGACCCGCTCGGTCAGGCTGTCGCTCAGGCGTTCGGTTTCAGGATTGCTGTCAGCGCTGATGAAGGGCAGCACCGCCAGCGTCTCGATGGGCCGGGGGCGCAACGTATACCACGCCAGCGAAGAAACGGCGAGCAGCAGCACGAGCAGCGCAACCAGCACCCCGCGCCGGTGCTGCCTGAATTCACGGAGCAGATACTCCGCGCTTGAAACGGATCGCGTCGTCTGCGTGACGGGTTCCGCCGTCGGCGCGGTCGGTCCCGGCGGCGGCAGCGTGATGGCATAACTGCCGCTGTCCATAATCGTCACGTTGCCGCGCAGCCGGGCCAGCACGGCGCGTTCCATTTCGGCTTCAAAATCCAGCCGCTGCCTGAGCCGCTTCAGATCACTGAGCAGACTTTTGACCGTCTGGTAACGATCCTCACGATCCTTGGCCAGCGTCTTGCTGATGATCCAGTTGCATTCGGGCGGCAGTTCCCTGACGAGGTTGTTGAGTGGTTGCGGCTCCTCGCGCAGAATGGCGGCAAACGTGTCATTGACGCTGTCGCCCCTGAACGGCAGCCGGCTCGAAATCATTTCATAAAGCAGCACGCCGAGACTGAAAATGTCGCTGCGCCCGTCCACCTCCATCCCGCGCGCCTGTTCGGGCGACATATAACTGACTGTTCCCATCACGCGCCCCGGATCGGTTCTGAACTGCGCGAGCAGCGTCTCCGCTTCAGGATCGCTCGCCGGTCTGCCGGTTTCAGTCACGCGGGCGAGACCGAAATCCAGCACCTTGACGTAACCATCGCGGCGCAGCATGACGTTTTCGGGTTTGATGTCACGATGCACAATGCCCGCCGCGTGCGCCGCAGCCAGCGCCGACGCAATCTGAATCGCCACATCCACCGCCTCAAGCAGCTTCACGGGCGCCTGCATCAGGCGTTCACGCAGCGTCTGCCCGTCAATGAATTCAGTGGCGATGAAATGCACGCCGTCAACTTCACCGATTTCGTAAATCGTGATGATGTTCGGATGATTGAGCGCCGAAGCGGCTTTGGCTTCGATTTCAAAGCGGCGCAATCGTTCGTGATCGCTGGTGAACTGATCCGGCAGCAGCTTGAGCGCCACCTGGCGTTCGAGGCGCAAATCCTGCGCCAGCCAGATTTCGCCCATCCCGCCCGCGCCCAGCGGGGCAGTGATTTCATATTGTTTCAGGCGTGTGCCAGGAACGATGGGCATCGAGTTACCACATTGAAATGGGTGCTGCTTTTGACTGTCTGTGTCAGGTTCTTTCTACCGCAGAGTATGCGCTTCGGCAAGTGCTGACTGCCTGAAAGTAACAAGGAACGCAGGCGTCCCGCCTGCCTGCATTCTGAGCGGAGCGCCCTGATTAGAACTGAGGCAGGCGGGACGCCTGCGTTCCTTGTATGAAGAGTTTGATCTTTGCGCAGCCATCGGTAACAATCCCGTCCCTTATGCACTGCGGTTCCATTGAGCGCATTTTCATTCGCGGAACGAACTGGCTGGGCGATGCGGTGATGACGACGCCTGCGCTGCGACGGTTGCGGGCATCCTTTCCCGCCGCGCACATTGCCCTGCTCGCCACACCGCGCACGGCTGATTTATTCACCGCAGTGCCCTTCGTTGATGAAATCGTCGTCTATCGTCGCCGCGAAGCAGGGCCGCGCGCTTTTACCGCCGCCGTCCGGGATTTACGCGCGCGCCGTGCTGATCTGGCCCTGCTCTTTCAGAATGCCTTTGAGGCCGCGCTGCTCGCGCGGCTTGGCGGGGTGCCGGTGCGCATCGGTTACGGCGTGCAGGGGCGCAGTGCGCTGCTGACGCACCGGCTGCAGCATACGCCGGAGCATCGCAACCGCCATCAGACTCACGACTATCTTGATCTGGTCATTGCCGCCGAACGCGCCTGCGGCCTCGCGCTCGATCCTGCCAGAGACACGACGCCATCGCTCACCGCCACCGCGGCGCACCGCACCGCAGCGACTTCCCTGCTGCAACGTCACGGCCTCGCACCCGAAGCGCTCCGCGCTCCGCTGATCGTACTCAACACCGGAGCGACCAACAGCCGCGCCAAATGCTGGCCGGCTGATTATTTTGCAGCGCTGGCTGACCGCCTGATCGAACAGTCCAGGGCGAGCATTGTGCTGATCGGCGCGCCGTCCGAACGCGCGCAGGCCGAAAGTGTCATCGTGCAGATGCAGCAGCGGGGAGCGATCAACCTGGCCGGTGAGACGACGATGACTGACCTGATCGGCGTGCTTGACCAGGCGGCGCTGATTGTCAGCAACGATACCGGCCCGGCTCACATTGCGGCGGCGCTGGGTCGTCCGACGCTGACGATTTTCGGCCCGACCAATGAATTTGAGACGGCGCCGCTCGGCCCGCAGGCACAGATCATTCGCGCTCCGGGCATTGAGTGCGCCCGCTGCATGCACCGCGACTGTCCGATTGATCATCGCTGCCTGACGCGCATTGCGGCAGGCGACGTGCTGCAACAATCGCTGAAGCTGCTGCGGCTCAGGTGAACTGAAATCCGCTGAATCAACACACGAGAGCCTGGACGGGGAATTTCACCACAGAGGGCACAGAGGTTCACAGAGGGTTCACAAAAGGATGTCCGTCACGTTTTGCGTGGAGATCATTCTAAAGAGGTCAGAGCCAGGCTTTGGGTCGCTAAAATCATCCTTGTGCAAAAACGTGGCCGACACCCTGCACAAAATCTTTATTCCTCTGTGAACCTCTGTGCCCTCTGTGGCGAAATTCCCCGTCCAGGCTCTCGTGTGTTGATTCAGTTGGGCGACGTGCCGGAAACAGATTCCCGCTGATCGTTTTCGCGCACCTCGCCGCCGCGCCGGATGTCGTAAGCCACATTGACGAAGGTCTGCAAATAAGCCAGCGCCGCCACCGCCAGCAGCGCATAGACGAGCAGCGCGGCAGTCGGCGGCCCGGTCAGCCATAATCCGATGGCGAGCAGCGCCAGCATCGCCGCCACCACCAGCCAGCGATACAGCACCCGGTACGCCGCGCAGAAGATGGCAATAAAGAGCAGCGTCGCCGTCATCAACCCGCGCGGTTCAGGCCAGCGCCATTGCAGCAGCAGCGAAAAATAATAGACCACGACCAGCCCGCGCACGAATTTCTGCAATCTGAAATAGTCTTCGTAAAAGAACAGAAAGAACGCGGCCAGCGCGCCAACGGCGAGCATCGCGTTCAGCGCCCCGCGCGGCACTCCGATGGCGCTCGTCAGCCAGCCGTGCCACGCGATCATCAGCCACACCGGCAGCGAATTGCGCACCCACTTGGCCATCCGCGAAGGTTTGATGACGGCCAGATCAAGAGCCAGCAGCACGTAATAAATCGTCACCGGCAGCCAGAGGCCCGCGACCTGTTCGGCCAGCACGCCCCGGCTCAGCGCCGCCACGCTCGCCAGCAGCGCCGCCACCAGCGGCACGATTTCATAGGTGCGCAGGTGCGAGGGCGGTTGCCGATACCAGCGTTCCATCAGTTCGGCGCTGCGCAAGGCCGGCTGCAGCGTGCGATTGATGCTCGCGGCAACCTGCTGCATCACTGCCTGCTGAAACGCGCGGTCATCGCGCCGCGTCGCGCACTGCGCCGGATCAGGCCGGATCGGAGCGTGATAGTGCACAATGATTTTGGCCGGCTTTGGCAGCAGGCGGTATTTCGGCCACGCCCGCGAAGCGCCGCCAATCGTCACCGGCACAATCGGTGCGCCGGTTTCAATCGCCAGTCGCGCCGCGCCGGTTTTCAGTTCGCCCATCGGCCCGCGCTCAGACCGCTGCCCTTCGGGAAAAATGCCGAGCGCCTGCCCGCTTTCAAGAATCCGCTTCGCTTCCAGAAAGGCACGCTCGCCCTGCCCCTTGCGAATGTCCACGGGAAAGGCACCGAGCTTTCGGATCAGCCAGCCCAGCACCGGAATTCTGAAAAGCGCATCCCAGGCCATGTATCGCACCTGCCGTCGCAGCGGCAGCACCACCAGCACCGGGTCAAGATAGGACGGATGATTGCCCGCAATAATCACGGCGCCCGCCTCAGGCACGTTTTCAGCGCCGTGATATTCGACCGCAAAGAGAAGGCGGAACAGCCAGCGACCGATGAATTTGAGCAGATTGAGCATAAACAGGATGGCGGCTGAAAAAAAATTTGCGACTGACTGACCTTTTTTGCCTGCGCTTTACGCATTATGTCATGAAAGCCGGAAAAACGGCTTTGTCAGGGTTCACTATGGGAGCTGATTTCAAGTAAGTCAGCACAGCACCGTATAAATTCGGGGAAGCCCGTTCCTCAGCCCGGGTTTCAGGCTGAAATCAGTTCCCACCTTTATCTTGTCATTCATCCGCGTCCCAGCCACCACGAGATCGGGCCGGACTGCCGGCCCGGCAAATTCTTGCAGCCGCTCCCGCAGATGTGCTACTTTCTGCCGTGTCAGGAGCCGATCCTCACTAACATCTGGCAGGCCTTATCCGCACGGACACTTCCTGGCTGCTCCGTTTTCAGCCCGATGATAGTCTGAAGGAAGCTCATCACCCTGATTGACCGAAAGCCTGGGCCTCACAACAGCGCAGGCACATCTGATCCGTTCAATTTCTCCGGCTCACTGCCCCCAGGCTGGATGCCAGACTGACGCAACCACCACCCCTGACCGCATCTGGTTGCACGCGACGGCGCAGCCGGCAACCGCGCCTGGCGTTGACAGCCGGAAACGCTTACTCACTGGACTCTGTGTACACCTGCTGAGTTGTACTGGCAGGCGCTTCCTCTGCCTGACAGCGTCTGCGATGACGGGCAAAGTGTTTTTGTGCGCTTTGTTCCGGTCGTTCTGTTTTTAACCCCGACGCTTTGCCCCCAAAGTGTTCATTGAGGCTGACAGGGAGAAACTGCTATGAATCGGCACGCACGACCTTACCTCATGCCAGGCTACAGAAATGCGCGAAGCTGGCGTCATTCATCCTCACCGCGTCTCCGCACACTGGCTTTCATTGTCTTTCTGATTCTCACGCTGATTGCCGCACTCGCTTTCTGGCGCGCACGCAACGCACAGGCGGCGCAGGAACAGCCCGTCGTCGGGCCGGGTCTCGCGCGCACCGGTTCCGCCGGGCCGAAAACCGCCGCGAGCAGCAGCAAGGCCGGCAGCGTGCTGTTCTTTCATAAATTCGCCGGCGATGCCCACCGCCCGTCTGAGGCCAACACGCTGCTGACCATCACCAACACCAATCCGCGTGATGCCGTCGCGGTGCGTCTGCTGCTGCTGGCCAACTGCTCGGCCACAGACCAGTTTTTCAGTCTCGGTCCGAACCAGACGCGCACCATTCTGACAACCAGGGAGAACGCCGGAAACGGCGGCTATGCCGTCGCGATGGCCGTCAATTCAATCGGCCTGCCGACTCAGTTCAACTGGCTCATTGGCAGCGCCTCGGTGCGCGATAACCAGGATCGTGAAATCAGCCTCAACGCCTTTGCGGTCGCCAAACGCACCGCCGGGCCGGTCGCCATCAACGGCGACGGTGAGGGCGAGTTGAATTTCGACGGCGCCGAATATGACCGGCTGCCCAAAACGATTGCGCTCGACAACATTCCCAATCAGAACATTGAAGGCAGTTCCGCGCTGGCCACTTCGGTTGAGCTTTACAGCCCGTCGGGCACGCCCGATGCCGGTGACTATTCGGCGGTCAAAATCACGGCGACGGCGTTTGATCAGAGTGGCAAGTCATACGCCGAAGTCATTGACAACATCTGCGGGCTGTCGGCCAGTCTGGGCGATGTCTGGTTTGACACGCCCATCAGTGAAATCGTCACTGCCGGTCGCCCCGGCTGGGCCACCTTCAAGGCCACAGCGCTCGAATCAGGCGAGTCGGTGCCGATGCTGGGGCTGAGTCTGACTGAAAAAATCGGCGGCGCAGCGTGGCACAATGCGCGTCAGATGCAGGTGCTGGAATGGCTCGACACTTTCAAAATGAAAGTCGCCGTAGTGCCGGTCAGCGATCCGCCGACTGACGCGCTGACGCAGGATCAGCCCGAGGCGACCGGCGATTCAGACGGCGCGAGCGAAAACAAGGCCGGCAGCCTGCTCGTCTTTCCGCGCTTTGTCACCACCGACGGCGGCAACACGCTGCTCAATCTGACGAACACTGATCCGTCGCAGAGCATCAGGGTGCGCCTGTTTTTCAGCAACCTGGCGACTACCTCGCAGATTTCTGACCGTATCATCAGCCTCGCGCCCCGGCAGACCACAACGCTTGAGCTGTCAGGCATCGTCGCCGAGCAGCGCGGCTGGGCGCTGGCGGTGGCCATTGACGGCGGCGGACGCCCGTTTCAGTTCAACCGGCTGATCGGCAGCGCGCAGGTGCTTGAAGGCGCGGCGACCGGCGCGGCCTCAGCCGCTTACAACGCGCTGGCGATTGCCAAAAATTCAGCCGGGCCGGTTGATCGCAATGCCGACGCGCTGTCAGCCGACCTGTTGTTTGACGATCTGAACTATGACCGTCTGCCCGCGACAGCCGCCCTGGCCGCCGTGCCGTCTCAGGATGACAACAGCACGCTGCTCGGTTTTGCGCGGCCTCCGGCGACGCTGCTCAATGGCGTCAACTTCCGGGGTTCGATCTTTGCCACCCTGTACGATGACGCCTTCAACATTGCCGCTGCGACAATGGGCAGGACCGAAAACGTGCTGGGAACGGTGCGCTCAAACGGCACCAATCCGCATTTTGCCTCAATTATCGGCAAGGGCCATCGCGGCTGGCTGAAGCTGCTTTCGGCCTCACCGCTGTTTGCGTGGTCGAACACCCTGGCCACAGCGCCGTTTGCAGTCGCAGGCAATAGCTGGAGCGGCGGCATCAGCGGCGGCGGCAATCTGCATTACCTGACGGTCAGCGACTCTTTCAGAATCGTGGCCCCGGCCTCGAATCCCAACAACCATCTGCCGATAGCGGAGGCCGAACCGATTGGCGCGCTCATCGAAGCGCGGCGCGGCACCGGCACCATCGTCCGGCTTGACGCTTCAGCCTCGTCCGACGAAGACCTCGACCCGCTCACTTATCAGTGGACTGACAATGACCGGCTCGTGTCTGACAGCCGCGTGACCGACCTGCGGCTCAGTCTCGGCCTGCACAACATCAGCCTCACCGTGACCGACAGCAGCGGCGCCGTGAGCATTCCCTTTGAGCAACTCGTTGAGGTGCGCGACACGACCGCCCCGCAAATCAGCGGCGTGCCGTCGAACATTGTCAGAAACACCGCATCGCTTGCCGGGGCAGTGGTCAATTACCGCCTGCCGGTAGCCTATGACATGGTTGACGGCTGGCTTCCGGTGACAGCTTCACGCGCCTCCGGGGCACACTTCCCGCTCGGCGCGACGACTGTCACCTTCACGACCAGAGACAGCTCCGGCAATGTTGCAACGGCCACGATGAACGTGGTGGTCATTCTTGACAACAAGGAAGTGCAGGATGGCGGCACGCCTGATTCGATTGCGCCGGTGATGGAAAACATCAACGATCAGTACATTCCGCCGGGCACGACGCGCGACATTCAGCTCAAGGCCACCGATCAGGATAACGACCCGGTGACTTTCAGCCTGCTCGGCGCCGGGCCGAATGCGCAACTCGTTGACGTGGACAGCGCCGCGCGCCAGGCCACCCTGCGGATCACGGCTGCC
>CAYWDW010000071.1:8067-12651 GCA_964457105.1 uncultured Heliobacteriaceae bacterium | reverse complement strand
TTTGCCGCCCCGCGAGGGGCGTGAATCTGTTCGATTCAGGCAACTCTCGCTTGAATTACGCCCCTCGCGGGGCATGAAGATGTGCAATTCAAGCAGTTCCTGATTGGATCGTGTTCCTCGCGGGGCGTGACGATCTTTCATTCATCCAGCCATCCTTTTCGTCCGATCCTGCATTTTGGCTGCAAGGCCGTGCTGGCGTGTCGTTCATCTGTCGCACCCGGCAGACAATCTGTTATCCTGCGCGGCGTCAGCCCAGCCCCGCGCTTATTGCCACTTCGCCCCGGCGCTCAATCCGTTTTTCAGAGGTCATAATGAATCATCGTTCCGTTGCGCTCGTCAGGTCTGGTGCGGCGTTCGCTTTGCTGGCGCTGCTTTGTTTGATTGCGCCGCTGGCGCAGCAACCAGTGCCGACTGATTACGACAAACTGAAATCAGAAGCCGAGCGGCTGTATGCCGAAGCTTCATACAGCCTGGCGCACGATCTTTATCAGCGGGCTGAGCGGCGCGACCTGTCGCCGTCAGAAAATCGCTGGATTGATTTTCGTCTCGCCGATACGTTGTGGCGCGCTCAGGCGGCGACGCAGACGAACGATGACACGAAATATCAGCAGGCATTGAAACAACTCGAAGCAATCATTGCCAGCTATAAACGCGAGGAAGACCGTGACCGCGTGTGGGCCGAAGCGCAGCAGTCGCTCGGCGATTTTTACTGGACGCGGCGCGAGCAGCGAAACTGGGGCGCAGCGTGGCCGCATTATCAGCAGGCGCTTGACTGGTGGGCCGGCACGCGCGACCTCGACGCGGCGCGACAGCGTTACATCGGCATCGTGCGCACCATCGCGCAGCCGCGCGGCGCCGAGGACTATTATTACTACGGTTATTACGGCAATTACCTGCCGCTCGAAATGCTCGAAAACCTGCTGAAGATTGCGACAACTGATAATGACAAGGCGCAGGCGCATTACCTGATCGCTATGACGATTCGCCAGCAGTACGGCGACGCCGAGCAGCGGCAGCGCATCCCCGAAGAATTTGAGGCCGCGCTCAAAGCTGGCCGCGCGACTGACTGGTATGACGACGCGCTTTTCAATTACGCGCAGTGGATGGAAAACAACGGACGCCTGACGCCCAGGGCTGACGGCTCCTGGCAGCAGGAACCTGATTACGTCAAGGCCCTTGAACTTTATCGCCGCCTGACCAGCGAATTCAGCAAAGGCGAAACGCGGTATTACGATCAGGCGCGCGCGCAGGCTGAAAACATTACCCGGCCATCGCTCAGCGCCAGCGCCTCAAACGTCTTTCTGCCCGATTCCGAAATTCAGTTTGATCTGAGCTGGCGCAACGCGAAGCGCATTGAACTGGCGTTGTACAAAACTGACCTGACCCGCGACGTGCGCCTGACCAGCCAGCGCGAAGGCACAGGCGACTGGCTGCAAAGCATCAGCCTCGCCGGACGCGAAAAAATCAAAGCCTGGACAAAGGAGACCGGCGACAAGGGCGATTACAAACCTGGCAGTGAAATGATCCGGCTGGATGGCCGACTGCCCGTCGGCGCTTACGTGCTTGAAGCGAAAGCGGGCAGGCAGACGGCGCGCGACCTGCTGCTGGTGACTGACGTTTCGCTGGTCGTGAAAGGCGCAGGCAATCAGGCGCTCGTTTATTTATGTCAGGCAATTGACGGTTCGCCCGTCACTGGCGCGCGCGTCAAAGTGTGGGAGCGCGGCAACAATGACAATGAACCGGTCTGGCGCGAACTCGTGAAAGAAACAGGGCCGGACGGCACTGCGGTTTTTGAGCTGCGCAACAAAAGGGAGTATCACCAGCTTTTCGTCAGCGCCGCGCTCAATGACCGGCAGGCCATCGCGACGACTCACAGTTACGATTACCGCAGCGAACGCGAACAGTGGCGCATTTATGCCTTCACCGACCGCCCGGCTTATCGTCCCAAAGAGACAGTGCAATGGAAGTTCACTGTGCGCCGCGAGGGGCCGGATGGTTACACGACACCCGCCGGACAGACGCTTGAATTTGAAATCACCGACCCGAAAGGCGCGAAGGTCAAAGACGGCAAAGCCGCGCTCAACAGCTTCGGCAGCGCGTGGGGCGAGCTTGAAACCACCGCACAGATGCCGCTTGGCGAATACCGGATGACGTTCTTCGACGCGGGCCGCAAAAATCAGATCGGCGCAGCGCAGCTTTTCCGGCTTGAAGAATACAAGCTGCCTGAGTTCAAAGTCAGCGTGCAGACGCCCGAAGAGAATGGAAAGAAGAAAGCCTTCCGCCTGGGTGAAAAAGTCGAAGCGCAGCTTCAGGCCGATTATTACTTCGGCGGCGCAGTGGCCAACGCTTCGGTTGAAGTGATCGTTTACCAGAATCCTTTTTATCAGTGGTATCGCCCGGCGCGCGATTACGAATGGTTTTACGAAGATGAGCAGCGCGCGAGTCCTTATTACGGCGGGCGCAACAGTCAGATCATCAAACGCGAAACGATCAAAACCGATGCGACCGGCAAAGCCGTTGTCAGTTTCGACACGCCGCGCGATTCGGGTCAGGATTTTGAATATCGCATCGAAGCCCGCGTGACCGATTCATCGCGCCGCGAAATTACCGCCAGCGGCAGGGTGCGCGTCACGCGCCAGCGTTATTACGTTTACCCGCGCACGCAGCACAATCTTTATCGCCCGCAGGACAAAGTCACTGCCGACATCAAAGCGATTGACGCGAACGATCAACCCGTTCAGGTCGAAGGCACTGTGAAAGTCACGCGCGATTACTGGTCTGAAATCTGGCTCGATCCGTCAGGCCGCGAAATCAAAGGCGATGAATTGCGCCGTGTGCGCGAACAATCAGCCCGCACGCGCAAACCGTTTCCACCGTCCGCGCAATGGCGGCTGAAGTTTCGCGGCTATCAGCACGACGACATTACGACGCAGACCGTCAGCACAAACGCCAAAGGCGAAGCTGAATTCAGCTTCACGCCTGATCGTGAAGGCTGGTATCGCATCGCGTGGACGAGCGTGGACAAGGGCCGCGCGGGCTTTGCGCAGATCAAAGGCGAAACGGCGGTCTGGGTGACGACGAATGCGACAACTGAGCTGGGCTATCGTCACGGCGGTCTGGAAATCATCGTTGACAAAGACACCTTCAAGGCCGGGCAGAAAGCTTCAGTGATGCTGCACGCGCCGGTCAGCAATCGTTACGTGTTGTTTTCGATTGAAGGCGACAAGCTGGACAGCTTTCAGATCGTGCATCTCGACGGCACGGTGAAGCTGCTCGAAGTGCCGATTGAAGAAAAGCACGAGCCGAATATTTTTCTCGCCGCCGCGATGGTCAGCGACCGGCAGCTTTTCACCGACACAAAGCAGGTCATCGTTCCGCCTGATCGCCACTTCCTCAACGTCGAAGTCAAAGCCGACCGCGCAGAATACCAGGCCCGCGAAGACGGCACACTGACCGTGACGACAAAGAGCAGCGACGGCAAACCCGTGTCAGCCGAAGTCTCGCTCAGCCTGGTTGATGAATCGGTCTTTTACATTCAGCCGGATTACGCCGCCGATCCGCGCCGGTTTTATTACGGCAGCAAACGACCGCAGACCGTGCAGACGCAGAGTTCGTTTCAGCAATGGAGATACATCAGGCTGATCGAAGGGGCGAATAAGGAGTTGGTGGATGAACGTGTCCAGGTCGGTCAGAAGAACGAGGGGCGTGATGACCGCAAAGACGCCGATGACCGAGAAGAATCTGAGGTTCAAGCAGGCGTGAGATCAGTAGCAGGTCTCTCTAATCTGGGTGGTTATGTCAGTGGTGTTCAGGTCGTTGCGGATAGAATTGAGGCAAAGCAGATCCAGAGTCTGCCAGTCAGGGAGCGGGGTTTTGAGCAACTGGTAATGCTCAAGCCCGGAGCCACACCCGCAGAGGCTGGAGCAAATGCTGCGCTGCCTGGTCGTGAACCTGCCGTGACTGTCCGCAACGATTTCCGCTCAACTGTTTTCTGGCAGCCTGATGTGGTCACGGACAAAAACGGCAAAGCGGTGGTGAAGGTGAAATATCCCGATTCGCTGACGACCTGGAAAGCGACGGCGCGCGCGGCGACTGCGGGTAATCAGTTCGGCATTGATGATTGCAGCACGCGCACGCAGCAGCCGCTGATCGTGCGGTTGCAGGCTCCGCGCTTTTTTGTCGTTGGCGACACAGTGACAGTTTCAGCGGTCATCAATAACAACACTGATGGCGCAATGACTGTTGCGCCTTCAATCAATGCTGAAGGCGTCATCGTTTCGGGACTCGTGATTGACGGCAAGCCGGTCAAAGGCGAACAGCGTTCGGTTGCGGTTGCCGCGAAGTCTGAGCAGCGCGTTGACTGGCTTGTGTCAGTACCGCAACCTGGCAACGCAAAACTCAAAGTCACGGCGCGCAGCGATAAATTTGCCGACGCGATGGAAAAGAGTTTCATCGTGCACGAACACGGCATCGAAAAGTTTGCCTCCGAATTGTTTGGCGGCTTGCATCTCGGAGGATTCGATTCGCCGCACGCCGCGCCGCGCGCGCCCGACGCGCAGCATCAGAATTTCAATATCTTGATCG
>CAYWDW010000071.1:1234-8057 GCA_964457105.1 uncultured Heliobacteriaceae bacterium | reverse complement strand
TCGTGCACGAACACGGCATTGAAAAGTTTCTGGCGAAAGCGGGAAAGATGCGCGGCGATGAAGTGACGATCAGGCTCGACATTCCGAAGGAACGCAAAGCCGACACGACCACGCTGAGTGTGCAGGTGGCGCCGAGCATGGCGGTGACAATGCTCGATGCGCTGCCGTACCTGATTGATTATCCGTATGGCTGCACCGAACAGACGATGAGCCGCTTTCTGCCTGCGGCGATTGTGGCAAAAACTCTGCGCGATCTGAATCTGAAACCTGAAATTGCGATGAGCCGATTGTTTGGCGGCGTCGAGCAGGCACACGCAAACCAGACACACACGAACGGTGAACGCGACCTGCGCGAGCTTGACGCAATGGTGAAGCAGGGCTTGCAGCGGCTCTATGACTTTCAGCACGAAGATGGCGGCTGGGGCTGGTGGAAGGAAGGCGAGAGCGATCACTTTATGACGGCTTATGTCGTCTGGGGTCTGACGCTCGCGCGCGATGCCGGAATTGAATTGAAGCCTGATGTGATGCGGCGCGGCGCAGCGTTTCTGGACAAGGAGTTGGTCGAAGAAGAATTGAATTACGATGCGCAGGCGTGGATGCTGCACGCGCTCGCGGCCTTTCACGCTGCGGCTGAGCGCGGCGAGATCACGGCGTTTCAGCAGAAGGCATTCGACAATCTGTGGAGCAATCGGGAAAAGCTGAATGCTTACACGCGCGCGCTGCTGGCCTTGTCGGCGCATCAGTTCGGTTTTGCCGACAAGGCACAGACGCTCGTGCGCAATCTGGAAAACGGCGTGAAGCGCGACACCGCGCCGGATACTTCGATCATCATTCGCGGCGAACAGAAATCAGACGCTTCAGTCATGGGCACGGCGCACTGGGGCGAAGACGGTTTGTTCTGGCGCTGGTCTGATGGCGGAGTTGAAGCGACCGCGTTTGCGCTGCGCGCCCTGCTTCAGATTGATCCGCACAACAAACTGATCGAACCGGTGACGAACTGGCTCGTCAAAAATCGTCGCGGCGCGCAATGGAGCAACACGCGCGACACGGCAATTACAGTGATGACGCTGACCGATTACCTGCGCACCAGCGGCGAACTGAACCCGGAGCTTGAATACGAACTGACAGTCAACGGTCAGCGCATTGCGACAAAGAAACTCAGCGCGGCTGATGCTTTGAGCGCGCCGAGTGTGTTTACGATCAGTCGTGAATTTATCAGAGACGGCGGCAATGAAATTCGCATTGCGCGCAAGGGCGGCGCAGGTCCCGTTTACTTTTCAGCTCAGGCGCAGTTCTTCAGCCGCGAGGAACCATTGAAGGCAGCGGGCAATGAAATCTTTGTGCGGCGCGATTATTACAAACTGGTCGCGCGTCCGACGCTGCTGAAAGGCTACGTGTACGACAAAGTCCCGTAGCGCGATGGCGAATCGGTAATGAGCGGCGAACGCATCGAAACCGACAACACGATTGAAGCGAAGAACAATTACGATTACCTGCTCTTTGAAGATTTGAAGCCCGCCGGATTTGAAGCCGTGCAGCTTCGCAGCGGTCAGCCGCTTTATGCTCATCAGTTGAAGCAGAGCGACGTTGAAGCAGGCGAATCAGCCATCAGCCATCAGCCATCAGCCATCAACAGCCGCTGGGTTTATCAGGAACTGCGTGATCGCAAGGTGGCGATGTTCATTGACCATTTGAAGGAAGGCGTGTGGCAGATTCGCTATGAGATGCGGGCTGAAACGCCTGGCGTCTTTCACGCGCTGCCGGTGCTGGGTGAAGCGATGTATGTGCCGGAAATCCGCTGCAACAGTGTCGAAGCGAGAATTACTGTGGCGGAAGGGAAGTGAAGAAGAAGAGAGAGTACGGAACAAACGGAAATGACGGAACAAACAGAAGAAGAACCACAGCAGAGTTTGCAGCCTTCCGTTTGTTCCGTTATTTCCGTTTGTTCTGTAATCTCTCAGGGCCGTCCATTCTGATCAGGTTGACGGTGGCTGTGCCGCCCGAAAATTTCGCGGTGGCTTTGACGGGAATGCGGCGGTCGTCGTCAGTCAGCCAGATGGTTATTTCGCCTTCGCGTGAGACGAGTTTGCCGGGGCCGAAAATTTTCGGCTCGACGCGAATGGTTTTGAATTTACCGAGATCGGTTTTCAGCTTTTCGGTTTTGCCGACGACGACTTCAATCTGATACTGCTGCGCTTCGTCGTTGAGCGGCACGGAGAAGCTCTCGCCGGTTTTGAGTTTCGGCAGGCGCAGGTAATAAATCGCCGAGAGCAGATCGAAGGTGCCGGGAGTGATTTTCGCGGCTGACTCTTTCGGCGCTTCTTCCGGTTTGCTGAAGTCTTTGACGAGGTAAGCGGAAGATTCCTTTTCAGGCTCGAAGATGGTGGTCTGCGACAGATTCTTTTTGCCTTCCTGAAGGCGCTTGAAACTCAGCCGCGCGCTGAAATCGCGTGCATCAACCAGCGTTTCAAAACGATCCTCGGCTTTGACTCCGAGGAGCCGGATCAGAAATCCCTTCGCCACAGCCGTCGCGCGCAGGTGAATGAACCGCTCGCTTTCGCCCGGTTTGAATTCGTGACTGAAATCAGCAATCAGATCGCCGGGCAGCGGTTCAGGCGCCTTGCCCAGAAGTTCAAAAGTCAGCTCGCCGACGGTGGCGTAAATCGGAAAGCGCGAGAACTTCACTTCGTAAGTCAGCTTTTCGCCCGCGAAGGTGAGCGGCTGAATTTTGAATTCACGACGCGAAGCCGTGCGATCAGCCTTGAGCAGACCGGCGCTGACCAGGCCGCTCAGGCCGAGCAGCAGGATGAGGCCGCAGCAGATTTTCACTGCTGCCCGGTTTGAAATTCGTGATTTGAGCTTCAGCGTTTTCACCAGCCTGCTTTCAGTCCGAGAATCACAAAAACAACCACGAGTCCGATCAGGGCGCGGTATTCACGATAGCGCAGATACAGGCGATGATCGAACCGCGCGCTTTGGTGCGCCGCGTGCGCGTCAGGTTGCCAGGGCGTCAGGCGCGGCACGAACAGCGGCACCTGCTGCGCGTAAGCCGGATAAGCGCTGGCGAACAACACCTGCATGTGTTCCGCTTCGGCCTGCATGACCGGCAGGTAGACCGCGAGAAAAAAGCTGAGCAGCAATGCTCCCGACCACCAGTTGCCGCCGGCGATGGCGCAGCCTGCGGCCAGCACGAAGCTGCCGAAATAAAGCGGATTGCGCGTGTGCGCGTAAGGCCCGGTGATGGCCAGTTCAGCATTTTTTTTCAGATGCCCCGAAGCCCACGCGCGAATTGCCACGCCACAGAGCGCCACCGGAAAACCGATGAGCAGGGACAGACGCGATGGATGCGCAAAGATCAGAAACACGGCGGCGGTCACAAAGCCGAGCGGCACGCGCATTCGTTGCAGAGTTGATCTGGTTGTTCTGGTCGGGTTGTTCATCAGGCCGAATTCCGCAGTCTGCATTTCGCATTCTGCATTCTTTTCACGACGCCCTGCCAGACGGCTTCAACCGGAATGTTCATGCACGACGTGTGGCTGCAACTGCGGCGAAAACAATCGGTGCGGCAATCAAGGTCGAAGCGTTCAATCACAATGTCGTCTGTGGCAAACGGCCCGTTGCGGCGCGCTGGCGTCGGGCCGTAGATGCCCACAATCGGCGCGCCTGCGGCAGCGGCGAGGTGCAGCGGGCCGGTGTCGCCGCCGATGAATAACTGCGCCCGCTGCGCGAGGGCAAAGAATTGTTTGAGCGTTGAAGCCAGCGTCGTGACTGCGCCGCTTTTTGATTGTGCCGCGACTGACTGCGCCAGCACCTCCTCGCCGGGGCCGTAAGTGACGACTGACCGAAGCTGATAAACCTGCCACAAACGATCAGCGATGGCGGCAAATCCGGCAGTGTTCCATAACTTCGTGGGCCAGCCGCCGCCGGGATTGATGATGGCCACTGCGCCGTGCCGCGCGATCTGTTCATCAGCGAAACGCTCATCTGCCGGTGACAGACTGAGCGGGAATTCATAAGCGCCCGTGACTGCAAAACCGAGATGTGCAATCAGGCTCAGATTTTTTCTGATGACGTGAGCAGTGTCATCAACGGCGACTGTTTCAGTCAGCAGCCACGCGCTCGACGGTTCGCGCAGTGCCGTGCGTGCAAACCCGATGCGGCGCGGTGCGCCTGAGAGCCGCGCCATCATTGCCGATTTCAGCAGCCCCTGAAAATCAAGCGCGAGGTCGAAGCGTGGCTGGCGCAGCCGCTCCAGCGTCGCGCTGATGGCCGAGCGTGTAGTGACGCTCGTCAGATTTTTGCGCCAGCCGCGCGTGTCAACTTCGATCAGTTCATCGAGGCAGGGATGATCGCGCAATAATGTTGCCGGGCCGCCGCGTTCGACCACCCAGGCGAGATGAGCCTCAGGCAGCGCACGGCGCAACGCAGCCAGCGCAGGCAGCGTATGCACGACATCGCCAATGGCTCCGAGTTTGACAATCAGGATGCGCATGCTCAAAGTTACGACACACGATCAGCGGTCACACAGCTACTGTAACTTTCGAGCGCGCTTCAGGCAAACGCCAGGGCCGACTCAGTAACCGATGAACTGAATGAAACCACGAATTGCCATTTTCTTTACCGGCGGCACGATTTCGATGCGCCTTGATCCGGTCACGGGCGGCGCGATTCCGGCGCTCTCAGGCGAAGAAATTATCGCGCGCGCGCCGGGCCTGGCTGAGATTGCCGATTTTGAGGTCGTTAATTTCGGGCTGCTGGCCGGGCCGCATATGACGCCGCCGAAAATGCTGGAACTGGCGCAGGCTGTCAAAGCGCGACTCGCTGACGCTGGCGTGGCCGGAGCCGTCGTCACGCACGGCACTGACACGCTGGAAGAGACGGCTTACCTGCTGGACCTGCTGATTGATGACGCGCGCCCGGTCGTGCTTGTTGGCGCGATGCGCAACAGTTCGGAACTGAGCTGGGACGGGCCGGGCAATCTGCGCTCGGCGGTGCGCGTGGCCGCGGACGCGCAGGCCTGCGGTCTGGGGGTAATGGTCGTGATGAACGATGAACTGCTGGCCGCAGTTGAAGCGACCAAGACTCACACCGAAAAGACCGACACCTTTCAAAGCCGCGATTTCGGCCCGCTCGGCATCGTTGATAAAGACCGCGTCATCGTGTCGCGTCGCCCGGTGCAGCGCGACCACATCAGGACGGACAAGCTGGAGGAGCGCGTGGATCTCATCAAGGTTTCAGCCGGGACTGACGGGCGATTCATCAGCTTCGCCGTTGACAACGGCGCGCGCGGCATCGTCGTTGAAGGCCTCGGGCGCGGCAATGTGCCGGTGGCGACGCTGCCCGGCATTGAAAAGGCCATCAGCGCCGGCCTGCCGGTCGTGATTACTTCACGCTGTCCGCGCGGTCGCGTGCTGGATACGTATGGCTACGAAGGCGCAGGCAGGCAACTGAAGCGGATGGGCTGCATCCCCGGCGGCATGCTTCCGAGCCACAAGGCGCGCATCAAACTGATGGCTGCGCTCGGCGCCGACTGGAACGTCGAAGAGATCAGAAAATCGTTCGATGGATAATGGTTGTCGTGGCGCTGGTCATTACCTGAACTTTCACAGGCTCTCAACCCGCGACTGCGAGCGACGGAACGCTGCCTGGGATGACGGCGGCAACCGCAACCCCAGGCAGATTCGTTTTGCAGTCGGCTACTTTTCGATCATGTCGAGCAGCGAGCCGTTGCTGCGCGGTGATGGTTGCGGCGCAGGCGCAGCAGGTTCAGGCTGATTGAGCGGGCCGGTGGAATGGCCGCCGGCGAGATCCTGCAAAGCGAGTTGCAGGTTGCCGCGATTGGTCGCATAGGCCAGCGCGTCGTTCATCGAAATCAAACCCTGGCGCACATTGCGTTCAAGCACCTGGTCGAACGCCTGCATGCCTTCCAGTTCGCCGTCCTTCATCGCATCCAGTAATGACTTGCCTTCGCGTTCGCCTTTCTCGATGTATTCGCGCGTGCGCGCGGTGCTTTTGAGGATTTCGATGGCGGCGATGCGGCCACCGCCATCGGCGCGCGGCAGCAGGCGCTGCGAGATGATGTAGCGAAAGCTCTGCGCGAGGCGCGTGCGAATCACCTGTTCTTCATTTTTCGGAAAGACGCCGATGATGCGGTCCACGGTTTTGGCGGCGTCAATCGTGTGCAGCGTGGACATCACGAGGTGGCCGGTTTCAGCGGCTTCCATTGCGGTTTCGATGGTTTCAACGTCGCGCATTTCACCAACCAGAATAACCTTCGGCGCCTGGCGCAGCGCGGCGCGCAGGGCGAGGGCAAAGCTCGGCGTGTCGGCGTGCAGTTCGCGCTGGTGAATCGTGCAGTTTTTGTGACGATGCAGAAACTCAATCGGGTCTTCGATGGTGACGATGTGGTCGTAGCGGGTTTCATTGATCAGATCAATGATGGCCGCGAGCGTCGAGCTTTTGCCGGAACCGGTCGGCCCCGTGACGAGCACGATGCCGTTTTTCAGTTCGCAGATGTCCTTGAGCTGCGCGGGCAGCTTCAACTGCTCGAAGCCGGGAATGCCCATCGGGATGTTGCGCATGACAATGGCAAAGGTGCTGCGCTGGCGAAAGATGTTGACGCGGTAACGACTGTGGCCGGGCACGCCGTAGGAAATATCGGCTGACCCGCGCTGTTCGAGTGATTCCATCGCCACGCGGTTGTTTTTGATGATGACATTGGCGATGGCTTCGGTGTGTTCAGGCTTGAGAATTTCCAGACCTGGAATGTTGATGCCGCGCAGCTTGCCGTTGAGTTCAATCTGTGGCGGCTTGCCAGGCGAGA
>CAYWDW010000071.1:0-1134 GCA_964457105.1 uncultured Heliobacteriaceae bacterium | reverse complement strand
TTGATGCCGCGCAGCTTGCCGTTGAGTTCAATCTGTGGCGGCTTGCCAGGCGAGAAGATCAGATCGCTGACCTTTTCAGAAACCGAGAGCATGGCCTGGAGGACGCGGTTGAAGCTTTCGGCAGCGGGATCAGGCGGTGCCGGCGCAGATGATTTCAGCGTGGCTGCATCAGTCAGCCGGGCCGGACGTGAAACCGTTAGCGGACCAGTGGGGGCAGCAGGCGACGGCGCCGACTGCTGGACAGCATTTTCGCTCACGATCAGACTCCTTCGGGTTATTAGAGGTTTCGCTGCCGGGCCGCAGCGCAGAAGGCAGGGGCTGAAATAAAGCGCCGTCATCATAGCCATCGCTTCAGACCAGGTCAATAAAGAAGTCAGCCGCCTGCGCGCAGTCATCGCGACAGGCAAAAATTTATTCGCAGCGTCAGGGGGCCGTGCTAAGATGCGCTCCCCTGGTCAGCTCCGGCCCGCCTGTAACAACCTGCTGAACGACCCGCTGATAACCCCGGTCACGACTGCCAACCCGCAACTTTAATCCGGCCCTTTCAGAAGGAAGTTCGACTATGCCTTACCTGGAAACCGAGCGCCGCCGGGCAGTGCGTCACAAATGGCTCGTGGATCTTTATTTCGATGGCGCTGAAAGCGTGGGCGTGGCGCAGACCCGCGACATCAGCACGCACGGTCTTTATTTCAGCACGAAGACCGTCATCCCGAAGGGCGCGCGGCTCAAGCTGCGGCTGCCGATCAACCCTGAAACAAAGGATTATCTCGTCGTGGATGCCGATGTCGCTTACAGTCAGCCAGGCATCGGCGTGGCCGTTGAATTCGTCGGCATCAGCCAGGCGAGCATTGACCGGCTGAACAGCTTTCTGTGCGAAAACCGGAAGGCTTTTGCGGCGGCGGGCGGCATTCTCGACGAAGACTGAAGCCGCAAACGTGCGAGCTTATGCCGACTGAAGTTTCAGATGCGCTTCTTCGATGGTGACGCCGCTCAGGCGCACGAGCTTGTTTTTTGAAGCTGCACCGGAAAGGATCGTGACCTGATGGCGCGGGAGCTTGAACAGGCGGGCGAGAAAGCGAATCAGTTCTTCGTTGGCGGCCCCGTCAACGGGCGGCGCGGCGATCGGACCGTGCT
>CAYWDW010000070.1:0-12695 GCA_964457105.1 uncultured Heliobacteriaceae bacterium | reverse complement strand
TGCCAGACAGGAGCGGGCAGGCTGCCCGCGCTCCAACGCTTAATTCAATGCCATTGCGTTCACAGCGAGGAAATTTTCATGACGACAATCAGGGCTTTTGATGGTGGCGAGTTTGAGGCTTATCTCGGGCTGCCTGCGGGCGGGCGCGGGCCGGGCATTGTGCTGTTGCAGGAAATTTTCGGCGTCAACCGGGATCTGCGCGCGATTGCCGACTGGTACGCTCAGCGCGGCTTTGTCGTGATCTGCCCCGATCTGTTCTGGCGGCAGCAGCGCGGCGTTGAGCTGACCGATCAGACTGAAGCGGAATGGGCGCGCGCCTTTGAACTTTATCAGGGGCTCGATGAAGCGCAGGCGGTGGCTGACGCGGGCGCGACGCTTGAATTTCTGCGGCAGCATCCGGCCTGCAACGGGCGCGTTGGCGCAACCGGTTATTGTCTGGGCGGCAAGCTGGCTTACCTGCTGGCCACGCGCCATCAGCCCGATTGCAGCATCGGTTATTACGGCGTCGGCATTGAACACGCGCTGGCTGAAATTGAAAACCTGCAACACCCGCTGATGCTGCACCTCGCGCAGCAGGATCAATACTGCCCGCCGGCAGCGCAGGCCAGGATTCATGCCGCGCTCGATCATCACCCGCTCGTCACCATTCACGATTACCCCGGCCAGGATCACGCCTTTGCCCGCGCAGGCGGCGCGCATTACAACGCGCAGGCGGCGGAACTGGCGAACCTGCGCACGCTCGAATTTTTTGTGCGTCACCTGGGCGGCGTCAATTCGGCGCTGGCGGCGGCCAAGCTGTCGGCCCTGTGGGATGAACACGTCCGGCACGAATTCGCCACCCGCGACACCGCAGCCACCCTCGAAACGATGGTCGAAGATGCTTACGTCAATCACATTCCGGTGATGACGGGCGGCGTCGGGCACGCCGAACTGCGCGAGTTTTATGCTCATCGTTTCATTCCGCAAATGCCGCCTGACACGGCGATGACGCCCGTTTCGCGCACCATCGGCCCTGATCGCGTGGTTGATGAAATGGTCTTTGAATTCACGCACACGATCAGCATGGACTGGATGCTGCCCGGCGTCGCGCCGACCGGTCGTCACGTCAAAGTTCCGCTGATCGTGGTGATTCACTTCCGCGACGGCAAACTGGCGCACGAACATATTTACTGGGATCAGGCCTCGGTGCTGGCGCAGCTTGGCCTGATTGACGCGGCCAGTTTGCCGGTGGCCGGAGCCGAGAGCGCCGCAAAAGTCCTGAACCCGCGCCTGCCCTCAAACCAGTTGATGCAGCGTGAAGGCAGCCAGCCAGGATAAAAAGCGCGCGGAACGGTACAGGGAGCGGTAGCGACCTGGTATTCCCGGTCTGTGCGCCGCCCGGGTCCACCAGGTCGCTACCGCTCCCTGTACCGTCCGGAATTGCGGTATAATCGCGCGCAGCAAGGAGGATTTGATTTATGCAGAATATGGATTCACTGATTGCTCAGCAGTTTCAGACACAGGCGCGATCTGTCAGGCCGCTGGTGCTGATGACGCTGGCCGCATTGCTGGTGCTGGTGGGCGGGTTGCGCATTTTGCCGGAAGAAAGCACGCCGCTGACGGTCAAGGTCATGTCGCTGCTCGCGCCGACCCTGGCGACGGCAAGCATCGGCGCTTACGTCGGGCGCAATTTGCGCGGCTGGATAGCGGCCATCGGGCTGCTGGTGGTTTCAGTCATCGGGTTGTTCATCATTCGCGCGGCGGGTGGCAGCGTAGCGGCGATTCCGCTGCTGCTGGGCTGGGGGTTCATCAACGGCATGATGCTGGGGCCGTTCATCAGCGCGGTGATTGCCGAGGAAGGGCCGGGCATCGTGATGCAGGCGCTGACCGGCACGACGGCGGTGATGATGGGCACGGGCCTCGTGGCAATGGTCACGGGCATTGATTTCAGCTTTCTGATGCCGCTGCTGTTTGTCGGCCTGATCGGGCTGATTGTGGTCGGGTTGATTGGCATCTTCGTGCGCTTTTCGCGGACGGTGAATCTGGCCTATTCGATTTTCGGCATGGTCATTTTTGCCGGGTACTTTCTGTTCGATTTCTTCCGCCTGAGCCGCAGCGAAAACACCTGGGCAGCGGCAGCGCAGATGACGACCCGGCTTTATCTCGACTTCGCCAACTTCTTCATTTATCTGCTGCAGTTTCTGCTGTCATCAAGGCGCAGGTAAACTGGCAGTCAAAACAGATCGCTGACAGAAGCCGGGCAGGCAATGCTTGCCCGGCTTTATTTTTAGCCCTCCCGTCCTGCCGGGGGAACAGCATTACTCGCGGGCCGCAGCTTTTTTCGGCGGGGCCAGGACCGGCGCGGGCCTGTGTGCAGAATGCGGCATTCAGGTTGCAACAACCGGTTCGGCTCCGTGTGTCCGGGTGACAGGAATAGCTGCAACGATGACTGCAACAGACCGTCTTCTCAGTTCCGCTTCGCGTTATGCGCATCTCGCCGTGCCGGTGGGCGTGGTTGTGATCCTGCTGGTTTTGCTCGTGCCGCTGCCGACGCTGCTGCTCGATGTCCTCATCAGTTTCAATCTGATGCTGTCGGTGATTGTGCTGCTCGCAGCCATTTACATTCTGCAGCCGGTTAAGTTCACCTCCTTTCCGACGCTGCTGCTGATGACGACGCTCTATCGGCTGGCGCTCAATGTGGCGACGACGCGGCTGATTCTGACGCACGGCGAAGCGGGCGAAAGCGCCGCCGGCACGGTCATTCGCGCGTTTGGCGAATTCGTCATCGGCGGCAATTACATTGTCGGCGTCGTGATTTTTCTGGTGCTGCTGGCGATTCAGTTTCTGGTCGTCAATCACGGCGCGGTGCGGTCCTCTGAGGTGATGGCGCGCTTCACGCTCGACGCCATGCCGGGCAAGCAGATGGCCGTTGACGCCGACCTCGCCGCCGGAGTCATTGACGAAAAGGAAGCCAAACGCCGCCGTGCAGAAATCGGGCAGGCCGCGGAGTTTCACGGCGCGATGGACGGTGCCATTCGCTTCACGCAGCGCGACGCGGTGGCTTCGATCATCATCACCTTCATCAACATTGTGGCCGGCTTTGCCATCGGCGTGCTACAGCACGGCATGACGCTCGCTGACGCGCTCAGAACCTTCACGATTCTGACCGTCGGTGACGGCGTGGCAGCGGCAGTGCCTTCGTTGATGGTGTCGGTGGCGGCGGCGATGGTGACGACGCGCTCGGCCTCTGAATCAAACCTGGGCGAAGAGATGTCGGCGCAGTTGCTCGTCAATCCGCGCCCGCTTTTCATCGCGGCGTCCGTGCTGGCGCTGCTCGGCCTTCTGCCGGGCATGCCGCACCTGGCTTTTCTGATGCTTGCGGGCGCGGCGGCAGGCGCAGGTTATCTGTCACAACGCCTGGGCGACGCGCGTACGGCGCGGCAGGCCCGGCAGGCTTCAGATGAGGCTGAGAAAGCGGCGACGAGCGCCGAAAAATCTGACCGGATTGAAGCGCTGCTCAAGGTTGACGCGCTCGCGCTCGAAGTTGGTTACGGCCTGATTCCGCTCGTCAGCGCGGGCGATTCGTTTCTGGCCCGCGTGCGTGAAATTCGCAAGCAGATCGCCGTCAACCTGGGCCTCATCGTCCCGCCGGTTCACGTCACCGACAATCTGCAGCTTGGCCCGCGTGAATACGCCATTCTGCTCAAGGGCGAGCGCGTGGCGACGGGCGAACTTTACGCCGATGCTTACCTGGCGATTGATCCGGGCGCGGTGCGCGAAAAGATTGATGGCATTCAGACGCAGGATCCGACCTTCGGCATGCCTGCGGTCTGGATTCGCCGGGCCGAAGATCGTGAGCGCGCCCTGGCCGCCGGTTACACGGTCGTTGATCCGACGACGGTCATCTGCACGCACCTGTCAGAAATGATCAAACGCTTTGCGCCGGAGCTGCTCGGACGACAGGAAGCGCGGCAACTGCTCGATCACCTGGCTGAAACGCATCCGAAGACGGTCGAGGAATGCACGCCGAAGGTTTTGACGCTTGGCGAAGTGCAGCGCGTCCTGCAAAACCTGCTGCGTGAACGAGTGCCGATCCGCGACCTGGCGACGATTCTGGAGTCCATCACCGATGCCGGAACTCTGTCACGCGATGTCAATACTTTGACAGAAACGGCCCGCCAGGCCCTCGCGCGCACGATCTGCGCGGGCCTCGCCAACGAAAATAATGAACTCGTCGTGCTGGCTCTGGACCCGCGCCTCGAACACGAATTTGCCAGCCGCATGGGCGTCGCCGGAAGCGCGCCAGCCGCCGCAATTGACCCTGATTTCGGTCGTTCGCTGCTCGAAAAAATCGAGTCGGCCATCCAGGCCGCAGTCCTTTCGACCCCGGTCATTCTCTGCTCATCGGCCATTCGCCCGCACCTCAGGAGACTTACGGAACGATTTTTGCCAGAACTCTCGGTAATCGCTCACGGCGAGGTTGCGCCTGATGTGCGACTTGTTTCGATGGGGGTGATTGGTCAGGGCAATGTTGCTTTCCCGACCGGCAACTGAATCTCACAGGCTGAGCCGTTATGAACGTCAGACGATACCGGGCCGCCACCATGCGCGCGGCGCTCGAACAAGCCAGGGAAGAACTCGGCGCTGAGGCGCTGGTACTCGAAACCAGGGAGGTGCGCGCCGGTGGCTTTCTGGGCATCGGGGCGCGTCCGATGGTTGAGTTGCGCGTGGCCGCGACCGAATCGCCGAAGGCTGCGCCACCGGCTGAAACGCAGATTCCGGCAGCGAAAACCACACGGCCAAAGAAACAGAAACTTGATCTGACGGATGACGAACTGGCCTGGCCGCTCAGCATCACCGCATCTGACAAGCCTGAACCTGCTGCCAGCGAAACCAGGGAAACGAAAAAACAGGCTGCCCGCCAAACGCCGGTCAGTCCTTCAATGAGCGCCGATGCCGTGACAAACGCGCCGCGCAAAACGGCCAGCCGCATGAGAATTGGCGCTCCGGCCTTTGCCACGCTCGCGGCCAGAAGTTATGCCAGCGAAGCCGGGCAGGCCGAAACCGACAAGTCACCAACGGGGACTGCGACAGTCGCGCCTCAGGCGATGGCGGCCTCAGCCACGAGCCATGAGCCAGTAATCGCCGAGGCCGATCTGCACAGGCGTTTCGTGCCGGACACCACCGGCCAGCACGTCAGTTCCGGCGGCTCCGCGCGGACGGAAACGAAACCGGCGGCGGAACACCGCGACCTGATCAGCCGCGAACTGGCCAGGCTGCGCGCTGAATTGCGGGCGGAAATGCGGGCGATGAGCTTTTCAATCAGCGCCTTTGCGCAGCAGCCGGCGGCGCACGAAGGGCTGACGCGCGAGGCGCGCGATGCCTTTGACGCGACGCCCGAAATTTTCGATTCGCCCTATTACGAAACCTATCTGCTGCTGACGCAAACCGGGATGTCGCCCGTGCTGGCCCGCCAGGCCGTGCGGGCGGCATTTGTCGGCGGCCTCAGCGAAGTGCGTGAGGCCAGCACGGTGGCGCGCGCCGGACTGGCCGGAGCGCTGCCTTCAGTCGTGCGCTTTGCCGATGACTCATTTGCGCTGCCACCCGGACACCCTGACGCACCGGCGGCCAGCGTGTTTATCGGCCCGACCGGCGTCGGCAAGACCACGACCATCGCCAAACTGGCCGCGCGCGTGGTGTATCGGCAGCGGCGGCGCGTCGAACTGATTACGCTCGACACGTGGCGCATCGCGGCGGCTGAACAGTTGAAAACCTATGCGGAAATCATCGGCGTCGGTTGTCACGTCGCGCGTTCGATTGAAGAACTTGATGAACTGATCAGTCGGCTGTCGCGGCACGCCGTGATGCTGGTTGATACCGCCGGTCGCAGCCCGCTGGATTTGAGCGATTGCGCCGAGTTCTGCGACTACCTGCGCCGTCGTCAGGATGTGCGCAAGTTGCTGGTGCTGCCGGCGACGACGCATCCGACCGATGCCGAAGCCGCCCTGGCGCAGTTCACCGTTTACGGCACTGACCGGCTGGTGCTGACCAAGCTTGATGAAACCGCGCGCCCCGGAGCCGCCGTCAGCGTGGCCGCGTCCGCCGGGTTGCCGCTGGCTTATCTGTGTACCGGGCAGCGAGTGCCCGAAGACCTTGAGCGCGCCACCCCGCTGTCATTCGCCAAAAGCGTCGTGGGCATCAGAAACTGAACGGGCCTCAGGACTGAGGCATAACTTGAAAACTGAATAATCCGGGATCGAGTTTTGAGTTCTGGCCCGAACTCCTCGCTCATCTTTCCCCCTCAAAATTCATATCTCGTGATGATTGACCAGGCTACAACACTGCGCCTGATGGCCGCTGCCAGCAACGGCCCGGCGGCCTCACCATTGACCGAAACGGCAGACGATGCGCCCGTGGTCAGAACGCCGACCCGCACGCGCACCATTGCCATCACCAGCGGCAAGGGCGGCGTCGGCAAATCGAACGTGGCCGTCAACGTCGCGCTCGAACTGGCGGCGCTCGGCCAGCGCGTCTCGCTGCTTGATGCCGATCTGGCGCTCGCCAACGCCGATGTCCTCTGTGGCCTCAATCCGCAATATCACCTCGGCCACGTTATCTCAGGCAAACGGTCACTCGCTGAAGTCATCCTTGAAATTGCGCGCGGCGTGCGGCTGATTCCCGGTGGCAGCGGCATTGCCGAACTGACCGAGCTGTCACGCGATCAGCACGCGCGCCTGATTGATGAACTTTGCGCGGTCGAAAGCGCTTCTGATTTCATGCTGATTGACACCGCCGCAGGCATTGCCGCCAATGTCACCGGCGTGCTGCGCGCCGCGACGGAAATCATCATCGTCACCACGCCTGACCCGACGGCGGTCGTTGACGCTTACGCCACGATCAAGGTCATCAGTCAGCAGGCGCCTGGCTCGTCCGTACAGGTGGTCGTCAACGATGTCATCGGCATCGGTGATGCCGACCGCGTCTTTGCGCAGTTGCAGACGACGGCTGAACGCTTTCTCGGTCTGCGCCTGATGCACCTCGGAACGATTCCGCGTGACGCGGGACTGGTCGAAGCCGTCCGCGAACAGGTGCCCGTCGTCGAATACGCGCCGGAAAGTCCGTCCAGCCGCGCCCTGCGGCTGATTGCGCGATGCCTGACG
Organism: uncultured Heliobacteriaceae bacterium; assembly: GCA_964457105.1. GTDB lineage: Bacteria > Acidobacteriota > Blastocatellia > RBC074 > RBC074 > DASRDU01. The sequence goes on along the minus strand of CAYWDW010000070.1, from coordinate 5,556 downwards.
CAGTCCGGTCAGAGCCGGAACCCTGCCGCAACAACCCGCGCTTCCTTCTGGCAGTCGCTCACGCTGACAGAAGCCTGAACAATCCGTGTCGTTGTCCTGAGCCGGAGATGGTCCCCCGCAACCGGATGCCTGGCGAACAATCAACTGAGCAACCATCAACCGGTAAACGACCGCAACGCATGACTCTGAGCAAGGCACTGAAAGCAAACCAGGCGGCCACTTACACCGCCGCTGTCAGCAAAGGCCACCGCCGCGCGGCGGACGGGGCTGACCCGGCGCAGCTCGCCAGTCGCAACGCGCTGATTGAAGCGCATCTCGCGCAGGTCAGAATCGTGGCGGACCGGCTGCTGGCCAAACTGCCGCCCTCGGTGGATCGGGATGATTTGATCGGGGCCGGCGTGCTGGGTTTGCTGGATGCCGTCAATCGCTACGATCCGGCGCGCGGCGTGATGTTCAAGACTTATGCCGAAACGCGCATTCGCGGCGCGATGCTCGACAGCCTGCGCGATCTGGACTGGGCGCCGCGAGCGCTGCGCCACCGTGCCCGCGAACTCGAACAGGTCACCCGCGCGCTCGAACAGAAACTGGGCCGCGCCGCGGAAGAAGAAGAGCTGGCCCAGGCGCTCGGCCTCAGCATCAACGAATACCGCGAACTGCTCAATGACCTGCGCGGGCTGAATGTGACGGACCTGGACACTGACGAGGAAGAACACCTGCGCGAAGTGCCGGATGATTCGGCGCTGCTGCCGCTCGCACAGTATGAGCGCACTGAAATCAAAGCGCGCCTGGCCGCTGCCGTTGATCGTCTGCCCGAACGCGAACGGCAGGTGATTGCGCTCTATTATCACGAAGAACTGACGATGAAAGAGGCCGGCGCGGTTCTCGGCCTGACCGAATCGCGTGTTTCGCAACTGCACACGCAGGCCGTCATTCGCCTGCGCACGGCAATGAAGTAGTGGTTAGTGGTCAGTGGTTAGTGGTTAGTGAAGGAGTTGATGATGCTCGTGCTTTCCACTCTTCACTGACCACTAACCACCAACCACTAACCACTAACCACTAACCACCGACCACTGATGTCCAAGGATCTGCTGACTACTGAAGAAATGTCTTCGCTGCTTGAAAACGGCGCGGCGGGGATGGGTGCCGTGCCGGGGCCGTCGGCGGGCGACAAGCGCAAGCGCGTCGTGCCGTATGATTTTCGCCGTCCTGACCGCGTCTCAAAAGAACAGTTGCGGTCGCTTTACCTGCTGCACGATCTGTTTGCGCATAGTCTGTCGTCGAGCCTGCCGATCTTTTTGCGCGCCATTTCTGAAGTCACGCTGATTTCCGTCGAGCAGCAGGCTTATGTCGAATACCTGTACGGGCTGCCCGATCCGACGGCGATTTTCACGCTGTCGCTGCACCCGCTGCAGGGGACGGCGATTCTGGAACTGAATCCTTCAATCGCCTTTCCGGTGATTGACCGCCTGCTTGGCGGGCAGGGCGAGATGATGACGTCGCCGCGCCCGGCGACGGAAATCGAGCAGCGCATTCTCGAAGGCTTTCTCAAGGTTGTGATTGACGATCTGCGCGAGGCGTGGAGGCCGCTGATTGAACTTGACCTGCCGGTCACAGGACGCGAAACCCGCCCGCAGATGCTGCAGATTGTCGCGCCGAATGAAGTCGTGCTGGCCATCGTCTTTCAGGTGCAGATTGGCGAAGCGCGCGGAATGATGAGTCTCTGCCTGCCCGCGATCACGCTGGAACCGATTCTGCAAAAGTTCAATCAGTCGCTCTATTCGCGCATCCGCGAGGTGCCGGCGCCGCAGACGCGCGCGCTGCTCGATTCGCTGGTGCAGGTTGAATTGCCGGTCGCCGCTGAAATTCGCGGCACCCGCGCGGCGATTGACGATCTGATGTGCCTTGCGCCGGGCGATGTGCTGCGCCTCGAACACGCCGTCACTCAGCCGGTGGCAGTCAGCATCAGCGGCGTCGCCAAATTTGAAGGCGCGCTGGTCGCCAGAGAAAAAAGAATGGCCGTGCAGGTCACGCGCACGCTCAGAGATGAAAACCAGGCCGGTCAGCGTCGTGACCGCCTGGCAGAGTGAAACCGGATGACGCGCAAGGTTGAGGTGATGAAGTGGGTGGTGAGATGGCCGATGCAATGGAACAACAACTGATCAATGCCTTCGCCGCAGCGTGGGGCGAAGCCGCGCCGTCGCTGCTCGGAGAGCCGTCTGATTGCGGGCTGCTCGCGTTGCGCGAAGTTGCGGGCGATGAAATGGATTCGGCGCTCGCCGTGGCGGTGACGTGGGCTTCGGCCTTTGTCGTGCCGTGTTCCGGCGCGCTGCCCGGAGTGTTCGTCTGCCTGTTCAAGGGCGAAGACAGCGACGAAATCGAAAAGCATTCGAGGAAGGAGACCGACGGCAAACCCAAACCCGGCGGTCGCGCCGTCATCAGCGCCACGCTCAACGGCGTCACGGCGAAACTCGGCGCGGATGCGCCGGCGTTCGGGGAACTCACCTGGCTTGACCTGGCGGCTGATGTGTCGCATCTCGGCAGGGTAGTGGCTGACACGGCCTGGATTGGCACCTGTTCGCTGACGCTCAGCGACAACACGACGCAGGCCCTGCTGATTTACGCTCCCAACGGATCGCTGGAGGCGCTGACGGTGAAAGATCAGTCGCCGGTCGCGGCAGTGGCGTCGGCGTCCACTGCCGCCGCTGCTGCGCAACCTGCGCCGCCGCCTGCGCCATCACGTCGCGCGCCGCGCGAGGCCGAAGCGCCGCGCAACATCGAACGCCTGCTGGAAGTCGAACTTGAAATCGTCGTGCGCTTCGGCGTGACGAGTATGGCGCTGCGCGAAGTCGTGCGCCTGGGCGTCGGCACGATGATTGAACTTGATCGCGCCGTTGATGAACCCGTCGAACTGCTCGTCAATGGCCGCCTGCTCGCGCGCGGCAACGTCGTGGTCATTGACGGTTATTACGGCGTGCGCATCACTGAAATCGGTGACCCGTCGCAACGCCTGATGCCACTGAACTGAACCTGTCGCCCTGAAGGAAGAAACCATGAACGAATTACCCCTCAGTCAGATTATCGCCGCGGCGTCAATCGCTGCCGCTGTGGCCTGCGGCTGGCTTTGCCTGCGGCTGGCGCGCCAGGCCCGTGAAGCGATGCAGCACCTGCTCGCCGTCGCCAGCGAACACGAAGGCGAACTGACCAGCGTCAAACAGCAGCTCAGTCGCGCCTCGCAGTTTGCCGCTGAACAGACGCGCCGCATTGCGTGGCTGGAAAACAATCGTCAGGAAGGCGCGCGGCGCGCGCAGCCGGTTGAAGCGGCGGTTTCCGCGCCGTCTTCATTCACGCTGCCGCAGGCGCAGGCGACCGCGCGGCTGAGCATGACTGAACGGCGTCATCGCGTGCTGTCGCTGGCCCGGCGCGGCCTCGATGTCGGACTCATTGCCACTTCGCTCGGCCTGCCGCACGGCGAGGTCGAACTGATTATTGAACTCAACAAAGCCGCTGCCGAAGACAGTGCGGCTTAGTACACGCCATCACAATGACAGGGTGTGGGGGACGCGCAACGGGACAGTACAGGGAGCGGTAGCGACCTGGTGAACCCGGAAAGCGCGCCCATCGGGAGTACCAGGTCGCTACCGCTCCCCGTACCGTCCCGGCGTGAGGCTTTGAACGTCCTATGAATATTGGTTTGTACACGGCTTATCTGGGGATGCGTGCGCGCAGTCGCACGCTGGAAGTAATTGCCAATAACATCGCCAATGCCTCGACCACAGGCTTCAAGGGCGAGCGCGTTTATTACCGCTCGGTCGAAGCCGCTGAACTTGAACGGCAGCGGCAGACCCTGGCCGCTTATCAGCAGGCCCGCGCCGCAGACGCCGTCAGTCAACTGCCGTTTGAATTCGGCAACTTTGCAAAGGAACAGCAGGCCGCCGATCAGCACCTGGAAAACGATCTGCGCCGTTCGCTCGGAGTCGAGGCCGGAGCGTCTGCCGAACACGGTCAGGGGCCGGTGCGCGACACGGGCAAGCCGCTCGATGTGGCGCTGCTCGGCGATGCCTTTCTGGTGGTGCAGACGCCGCGCGGTGAACGCTACACGCGCGCCGGTTCGCTGACGACTGATGCGAACGGTCAGCTTGTCACGCCGGGCGGCGACCTGGTGGTCGGTGAGGGCGGCCCGATCACGCTGAGCAAAGGCGAGCCGGTGATTGGCGAAGACGGCACCGTGATGATCGGCAATCAGAACGTGGGCAAACTGAAACTCGTCAGCTTCAAAGACCCGCGCACCGCGCTTGTCAAAGAAGGCGACAACCTGTTTGCCGCGACCGGAACTGAAAAACCCGCCGAAGCTGTGAACACCCGCGTCGTGTCGGGCGCGGTCGAAACATCGAATGTCAATTCAGTGACCGAAATGGCGGCGATGATTCAGAACTCACGCGAGTTCGATTCATTGCAACGCTCAATCACGCTGCTGATGAATGACCTGCGCCGGGCGTCAGGCGAAATCGGCAGGCTTTGAGGAGTAGTTATGACCAGAGCTTTATACACCGCTGCGACCGGCATGATGGTCCAGCAGCAGAACGTGGACAACATCGCCAACAACCTGGCCAACGCGCAGACCGTCGGATTCAAGCGCGTCCGGCTCGAATTTCAGGATCTGATCTATCAGAACCTGCGCACGCCGGGCGCTTCGGCCAATTCCACGACGCCGCTGCCCGTCGGGTTGCAAATCGGCCTGGGCGCGCGGGCGATTTCAAGCGAGCGCATTTTTTTGCAGGGCGATTTTCATCAGACGCAGGGGCCGCTCGATCTGGTCATCGAAGGCAGCGGGTTCTTTCAGGTCAGAATGGCGAACGGCGATCTGGCTTACACGCGCGCCGGCGCCTTTCACCTCAACGCGCAGGGGCAGGTCGTGACGGCGACGGGCGAAACGGTCGAACCCGCGATCACGATTCCGCGTGAAGCCACGTCAATCACGATTGGCAATGATGGCACGGTCAGCATCACCGTGCCGGGACAGGCCAATGCGCAGAACGTCGGTCAGCTTCAGCTTGCCACTTTCGTCAATCCGGCGGGCCTTGAATCAGTCGGACGCAACCTGTTTCGTGAAACGGCGGCTTCAGGCCAGGCGACAATCGCCGCGCCAGGCGCGCAGGGCAACGGCACAGTCAATCAGGGTTACGTCGAAGGTTCCAACGTCAACGTTGTGGAAGAGCTGGTCAATATGATTTCGGCACAGCGAATTTATGAAACCAACTCCAAAGTCATCACGGCGGCTGACCGCATGCTTGGGACCATCAACCAGGCCGTTTCATAAGCAGGACTGACGCCACCCTGTTGGAGCGCGGGCGCCCAGCCCGCCTCTGCCTGGCGCGGCGGCGGCACGTGGGCGGGCGGCCCGCCCGCGCTCCAATGAAGTTCAGCCCCAGCCTGACAGCCATGACCTTCATTGACGATTTCAAAACACAGCGGGCCGAAGCGCTGGATCTGATCCGCGAGATTGCTGACCTTGTGCAGCCGGACCGCATCAGCCGCGATGCCCGCATCACCAGGCAC
>CAYWDW010000069.1:0-12708 GCA_964457105.1 uncultured Heliobacteriaceae bacterium | reverse complement strand
GAAATCTTTTATCTCACTTTGCAAAAGCTCTGGCTAACCATCAGCCACTGACCACTGACCACTGACAACAGACCATCACCGTGCTATATTGCCTGCCTGCTTACCACCTTAATTGCATGCTCAAGCTGTGAACAGTCGAAGGAGCCGGAATGGACTTCAAAGAGAAAGCCTGTGTGATGACGGCTGCGGATATGAACCGCGTGATGGCGCGGATCGCATCGCAGATTGTCGAAAACAATCCTGATCTGTCGAACGTGCTGCTGGTAGGCATCCGGCGGCGCGGCGTGCCGCTGGCTGAACGGATTGCCGCGCGCATTGCCGAAACTGACAAGGTCAGCGCCGCCACTGGCGCGCTCGACATCACGCTTTACCGCGACGACCTCAGCACGGTGGCTGAACAGCCGGTCATCAACAAGACCGAACTGCCCGGCGACGTGACCGGGCGCACGATCATTCTGGTGGACGATGTGCTGTATACGGGGCGCACGATTCGCGCGGCGCTGGATCAACTGATTGATTTCGGTCGCCCGAAGCGCGTGCAACTGGCCGTGCTGATTGATCGCGGCTGGCGCGAACTGCCGATTCAGGCCGATTACGTCGGCAAGTATGTCGCCACCACCGAAAGCGAAATCATCAAGGTGATGCTTCCCGAATTCGATGAGGAAGAAAAGGTGCTGCTGGTCGAAACGAAATAATCAACGATGCTGCTGAACCGCAAAGACCTGCTGGGAATCGCCGACCTCTCGCCCGCCGAGATTGTGCATATTCTCGACACCGCCGAAAAATTCCGCGACATCAACACGCGGCAGATCAAGAAAGTGCCGACGCTGCGCGGCAAGACGGTCATCAATCTGTTCTTTGAAGCCTCGACGCGCACGCGCACGAGCTTTGAAATTGCGGGCAAGCGGCTCTCTGCCGATACGATCAACATTGCGGCTTCGACTTCGAGCGTCGTCAAGGGCGAAACGCTGATTGACACGGCCAAGAACCTGGAAGCGATGCTGCCCGATGTGATCGTCATTCGCCATTCATCATCGGGCGCGCCGCATCAGATTGCGCGCATCATCAGCGCCGCCGTCGTCAATGCCGGAGACGGCGCGCACGAACATCCGACGCAGGCGTTGCTTGACGCCCTGACCATCCGCGATCAGAAAGGCGGCTTTGCCGGGTTGAAGGTGGCAATCATCGGCGACATTCTGCACAGCCGCGTGGCACGCTCGAACGCGCACCTGCTGTCAAAGCTCGGCGCGCACGTCGTCTTTGCCGGGCCGCGCACGCTGCTGCCGTTCGGATTTGAACAGCATCTGGCGCCCGCCGAAGGCACCGTCACGTTTGCCGAAAATGTCGAAGCGGCCATTACCAATGCCGATGTCGTGATGATGCTGCGTATTCAGCTTGAGCGGCAGGCGGGCGGCTTTTTCCCTAGCCTGGGCGAATATTCGATTCATTACGGCCTCAACCGTCGCCGCCTCGAACTCGCCCGCAAGGACGTGATCGTGCTGCATCCGGGGCCGATCAATCGCGGCGTCGAGATTGATTCGGATGTGGCCGACAGCCCGTTTTCACTGATTCTCGATCAGGTCAACAACGGCGTTTCGGTACGGATGGCGGTACTCTACCTGCTCGCGGGTGGCGTCGAATGATGACACTGCTGCAATCGCAGTTGCCGAAATCAAAGCTTCAGCGGCTGCTGCTGGCGCTGGCGCTGGCCGATCTGGCGTATGGCCTGACGACGACGCTGCTGTTTCTGATTGAAAAGCTGACGCTGCACACGACTGTGACCGGAGAGGCGCTTGAAGTGGAGGTCCCGTTTCAGTGGCGCACGATGGGGCGGCCTTTTGCTTTTGTGGTGCTGTGGCTGGCCTGGGCGGCGGCGGTGTCAGCCGGACGTCGCGGAACGATGGCCGCTGCCGTGATCGCGCTGCTCTCGCTCGGTCTTTATTACGACTGCCGCGACGGCTTCGCGCATCTGGCGCAGGCTTATCAGTCCGGTTCATCGGCGGGCACGTTTCTGTTCGCCTTTTACGGCGTCAATGAATGGGACGTGGCGCGCGGCGCGATGCTGGCGCTGGTGATAATCATCTGGCTGCTGCTGCTGATCCGGGACGGATTGAAGCCGGATCAGAAAGTCTCAGTTCAGTCATGATTCATGGTTATGTCATTACTGCTGATTAAAAACGGAACGGTCATTGATCCTGCACAATCAATCGAAGCGCCGCGTGACGTGCTGATCCGCGACGGTCAGGTTGAGGCCATCGGTGAAGCGCTCGATGCTGACGACGCTGAAATCTTCGATGCGACAGGCTGCCTCGTTGCGCCTGGTTTCATTGATCTGCACGTTCATTTCCGCGAACCGGGTTTTGAATACAAGGAGACCATCGAAAGCGGAGCGCGGGCGGCAGTCGCGGGCGGCTTCACCGCGGTGTGCTGTATGCCGAATACGAAACCGGTTAATGACAATGCTTCGGTGACGAGTTTCATTGTCGAACGGGCGCGCACGGCGCTGGCCCGCGTTTATCCGATAGGCGCGATTACGCAGGGATCGAAGGGCGAGCAACTGGCCGAAATCGGTGAAATGAAACGCGCCGGCATCGTCGCCATCAGCGATGACGGCAGGCCGGTCTGTGACGCGGGGCTGATGCGCCGCGCGATGGAATACGCCAGCGATTTTGATCTGACGGTGGTGGATCATTGCGAAGACTGCTGCCTGGCGCCGGGCTGGATGATGCACGAAGGCGAATATTCGGCGCTGCTCGGACTCAAGGGGTTGAGCGGCGCGGCTGAGGATTTGCAGGTGTCGCGTGACATTCAACTGGCTGAAATCACCGGCGCGCGCGTTCACATTGCGCACATTTCAACGGCCCGCTCGGTTGATTTCGTGCGCCAGGCAAAGGCCAGAGGATTGCGCGTGACCTGCGAAGCGACGCCGCATCATTTCACGCTGACCGACGCTGAAGTTTACCGGCGGCATTACGACACGAATACCAAAATGGCTCCGCCGCTGCGGTCGCAGTCTGACCTTGAAGCCGTGATTGAAGGCCTGCGCGACGGCACGATTGACGCCATTGCCACCGATCACGCGCCGCATCACGCGAATGAAAAGATGCTCGAATTCGACAAAGCGCCGAACGGCATCATCGGCCTGGAAACCGCTGTCGGCCTGACGCTCGATCAGCTTGTTCACACGGGCGTGATCTCGCCGGGCCGGATGGTTGAACTGCTCTCGGTCAATCCGGCGCGCATCTTTGATCTGCCCGGTGGGACCTTAAAGCCCGGTGCGGCGGCTGACGTGACGATCTTTGACCCGCAGCGCGTGACTAAGGTTGATGTGCATAAATCCTGCTCAAAGAGTCGCAACACGCCCTTTGATGGCCGCGAACTGAAGGGCGCGCCCGTGGCCACCATCGTCGCCGGTCGCATCGTCTGGCAGGTCGCGGCGGCGCGGTAAAAAAGCCTGCGCGATCACTTGCCACGTTCGGGCTTTTTAGGTAGTATGCGCATCCGTTGCGGATGTGGCGGAACTGGTAGACGCGCTAGTTTCAGGAGCTAGTGGAAGAAATTCCGTGGAGGTTCGATTCCTCTCATCCGCATAAACAGGGGCGATTCGGAAGTTTTCCGGGTCGCCCTTTTTGATTTCCGGCCTTTGTGACAACATCCTTCCGCGGCGGTTATGAACGACTCGGATTCACAACACAGAATCAGCCTTTTGCGCAGCCGGTTCAGTGAACTTGACGGCGCGGCTCCGGTGACTGTGCTGCGCGCGCCGGCCCGCATCAACGTGCTGGGCGAACACGTTGATTATGTCTCGTACCTGCCGACGGCCTCGCTGGTCTTTGGCAGCGGCGAACACGAAATGCTGATGGCCTTTCGCGTTTCACATCACGAGCAGGTGCGCGGCGCTTCGCTCAACAGCGAGTTTGCGCCTTTCACCTTCGCGCTGACTGAAGCGCCTGAGCCGGACGCTGACTGGCACGAATGGTTGTATGAACGGCCCGTGCCTGCGCCGCACTGGGGCAATTACGTCAAAGGCGCAGTCTTCTTTGCGCGTCATCTTTACGGCAGCCGCGTGAATCGCGGGTTTGATTTCGTCGTTGATTCAACCATTCCGCCCAAGGGCGGCGCGTCGTCTTCGTCGGCGCTGACGGTGCTGGCCGGAGCTGCAATCAGGATGGCCAGTAAAATTGAGTTTGAGCCGCATCAACTGGCCCGCGAATCAGCCCGGGCTGAATGGTATGTCGGCACGCGCGGCGGCGCGATGGATCACACGGCGATCTGCCTGTCAAAGCGGCAGCACGCGGTTTATCTGAGTTACCGTGAGGACACGGCTGAACTGGTGCCGCTGCCGGGCGAAGATTTTCGCTGGGTGACTTTTTTTTCGCACGAAGCCGACAAGGGCCGGGAAGTGATGCTTGAATACAACGAACGCGCGGCGGTTGCGCGTCTGCTGATTCCGTCCTTCACCGGTCAGTTGTCTGCGGCGGATGACCTTCAGGCCATCATTGAAAATCTGCCGGTGGCAATTTCGCTGGATGACATCGAACGGACGAAGCCGCAGGTCTTCAGCGCCTGCGCGGCGGCCTTTCCGGCGCTCGTGCAGGAAAGGCGCGCGCGCCCGCTGAAACTGCGTGACCGCGCGCGGCATCACCTGGGAGAGATGCGACGGGTTGAGGCGGCAGCGCGACTGCTGCGTCAGGCGTCAGGCTGTGACTCGCCGGAAGTGATGCGTGAACTCGGTCGCCTGCTCAATGCATCGCATACAAGTTTGCGCGATCTTTACGAAGTCAGCACGCCGCAGGTCAATCAACTGATTGACATCATCACGGCTGAGCCTGAAGTTTACGGCGCGCGACTGATGGGCGGCGGCTTTGGCGGCAACGTGCTGGCGCTGACGACGGCGGCCAATGTGCAGGCGCTGGTCAGTCGCGTGCAGCGCGATTTTTACAACCCGCAACAGCGCGACGGCTGGCGCGAAGGCGCAGTGATGATTTCAACTCCGGGCAATGGCCTGTCAGAGGTTCAGTAAACAACACCGCAGCATCCGGTCATCTGCCTGACCGTCATTCTTTATCGTGAAGCGAATATGAAACCACTGAAAATCGGCATCAGCGGCGTGCGCGGCATTGTGGGCGAAACTTTTACGCCGGAACTGGCGGTGACCTTTGCGCAGGCCTTTGGCACTTATGTTGATTCGGGGCGCATCCTGGTGGGACGTGACACGCGGGCTTCGGGGCCGATGGTGCGGTCGGCGGTGATGGCCGGACTGCTGGCCGCTGGTTGCGAAGTGATTGATCTGGGAATTGCGCCGACGCCGAGCCTGCAACTCGCGGTGAAAAGTTTCGGCGCGCAGGGCGGCATTTCGATTACGGCTGGTCACAACCCTTCGCCCTGGAATGCGCTGAAGTTTGTGCGCGGTGACGGGCTTTATCTGAACGCGACGCAGGCCGAGGAACTGCTCGACATTTATCATCAGGGCGAATTTGAGAAAGCCGCATGGCAGCGCATTCAGCCGAAGATCGAAAGCCGCGATGCCATTGGGCCGCACATCGAAGCGATCAAAAACATCTTCGATGTTGCTGCGATTCGCGCCCGCCAACTGATCGTGGCGGTTGACTGCTGCAACGGCGCGTGTGCGCTGCTCAGCCCGCGACTGCTTGAAGAGTTCGGCTGCACGGTGCTGGCAATCAACGATGACATCAGCGCCGACTTCCCGCACAGCCCTGAACCGAAGCGCGAAGCGATGGCGCAGCTTCGCGCCGTCGTCAAAGCCGGGCACGCTGACATCGGCTTTGCGCACGATGCCGACGGCGAACGCCTGGGCATCGTCACTGAAACAGGCGAACCGCTGTCAGAAGAGATGACGCTGGCGCTGGCGGCTGAAATCAAACTGAGTCGGCAAAGCGGCGTGGTCGTGACCAATGTTTCCACGACGCGCAGGATTGAGGCCGTCGCGGCGCGGCACAATTCAAGTGTGATTCGCACGCCGGTCGGGACGGCTTATATTTCCGAAGCGATGGTCGAACACGAGGCCGTGCTTGGCGGCGAAGGCAACGGCGCAGTCGCCATTCCCGAAGTTCAGCCGACCAACGACAGCGCTGCTGCCATCGGTTTGATCCTTGAGCATCTGGCGCAGACCGGGCAGCGCATTTCCGCGCTGGCCGCGCAACTGCCGCGCTTCACGATGCTCAAGCATAACGTGCAGGTGGCTCCGCACCTGCTTTATTCAGTGTTGCAGGATGTGCGCGGCGAAGTCGAACGCGCAGGCGCCACAGACATTGACCTGAGCGACGGCATCAAACTGTACTGGCCCGACGGCTGGATTCACATTCGCGCCTCAAACACTGAATCAATGATTCGCCTGATTGCCGAAGCCGAAACCGAAGCGCGCGCGCAGGAGATGCTGGCGTGGGCGCGCGACCGGATCAGAAGCAAATAGGTTTGTCAGGCCACTCTCAGCTCAGAATCGGATTGCAGGCAGAAATTAAGCGATCCGGGAACATCCGGAACGTCATCCCAGGGCTTCGATGATATGGACGTGGCATTCAGACTTCAGGGGATCGAATTTGAATGGGATGCTGACAAGGCTGATAGTAATCTTCGGAAGCACGGCGTGACCTTTGAAGAAGCGGCAGAAGTCTTCTTTGATCCTTTCTATCAGACGGGTGATGCTTCAGTTAAGCAGGAGTTGCGCGACTTCATCATCGGTTATACTTTTTCACAGCATCTGCTGCTGGTGGTCTATGTGGAGCGCGGTGAACGGACACGCCTGATTTCAGCGCGTCCGGCCACACATGCCGAAAGGAAGCTTTATGAAGAGAACTGAAGAGAACGAGCGAAAGCCGGATGAAGAGTTTGCGCTGCGGCTGCGTCCGCGCCCGAAAACAGCCGTCACTTTACAGATGCCTGATGACGTGCTGGCGTCGCTGGAGCGGGTTGCGTCCGGTCGTGATATGTCGGTTGAGGCACTGATGAAGCTCTATATCGGGCAGGGACTGCGCCAGGATTTATCCAGAATCCTGGCCGACCGCGTGCTGGAAAAGACAGCGCAGGTGCTGACACGGCACCTGCAGTCAGAGGCGGAAATCTCGGCAATTCTTCAGGAGATTCGGATTGAATCTGCGGCCTGATGAGACAGGCGATGCGGACAGGGCAATTCTGATGCGAGCTATTCCCACACTAAAAATCAGCATCAGCGGCGTGCGCGGCGTGATTGGCGATTCGCTGACGCCGGGGCTGCTGGTGCGTTTTGCGCAGGCGTTCGGGACCTATGTTGGTTCGGGCACCATCGTCATTGGACGCGACACGCGAACTTCGGGCGAGATGGTGCGGCAGGCGGTCGTGGCCGGGCTGCTTTCAAGCGGGTGTCGCGTGATTGATCTCGACATCTGCCCGGTGCCGACGCTGCAACTGATGGTGCGCGAACGGCACGCGCAGGGCGGCATCGAAATTACCGCGAGCCACAACCCGGCGGAATGGAATGCGCTCAAATTCGTCGGCGCGGACGGATTGTTTCTGAGCGCGGGGCAGGCGCGGGAACTGCTCGACATTTATCACCAGGGCGATTACACCAAAGTCGCCGGGGCGCAGATGCGCGGCGTTGAGCTGCTGCCGGGCGCGCTGGAGGTTCACATCAACGCGATAATCAATGCGGTGGGCGTGCTGCCAGTGACGACGCGCAAACTGAAAGTCGCGCTGGATTCGTGCAACGGCGCGGGTTCGCTGATTGCGCCGCGCCTGATTGAAGCGCTGGGCGCTGAGGTCGTGGCGATCAACACGACGCCGAACGGACTGTTCCCGCGCGGGGCTGAACCGGTGGCAGAAAATCTGGGTGATTTATGCCGCCTGGTGAAAGAGAGCGGCGCTGACATCGGCTTCGCGCAGGATATGGACGCCGACCGGCTGGCGGTTATCTCAGAGGCTGGCGAACCGGTGGGCGAGGATTACACGCTGGTGCTGGCGACGCGCTACATTCTGAGCAAAGAGCGCGGGCCGGTGGTGGCCAATCTGTCAACGACGCACGCGCTGGAAGGCGTCACTGAGATGTTCGGCTGCCCGCTGCACCGGACGAAGATCGGTGAAGCCAACGTCACTGACAAGATGCAGGCCGAGCGAGCCGTGATTGGCGGCGAAGGCAACGGCGGCGTGATTTATCCGCGCATCAATTTCTGCCGCGACAGCCAGGTCGGGATCGCGCTGATTCTGCACCTGCTGGCCGAAACCGGAAAATCGGTGTCGGAGATTCTCGCCGAACTGCCGCGCTTCAGAATGGTCAAGGAGAAACTGGAATGCCCGTCAGACAAGATCGCTGAAGTGCTGAAGCTGATTCGCCGCGAATACGCCGCGCAGCCGATGGATTTGCGCGACGGCGTGAAAGTGACGACTGATGACGGCTGGTTTCACGTGCGCGGGTCAAACACCGAGCCGATTCTGCGCGTCGTGGCTGAAGCGACGGATGAAGCGCGGGCGCGGCAGATGGTGGCAAGGGTGCTCGAACAAATCGAGCGGCTGACGACGCAGCAGGGCAGCAAAGCACGGTGAATTGTTGCTTTTCGGCGGATGTGTTTTCAAAGCGACTGATGTTTGCGCCGCGCTGAATCAGCTTCTGAAAGCCGATCAACTCATCACTGCGGCTCATCGCGGATTGGCGATGGTCATCATCACTAACACCTCAACTGAACATCCTATGGACCAATTTCGCATTACGGGTGGGAGAAGGCTGAGCGGCAGTGTCGCCGTCAGCGGAGCCAAGAATTCAGCCCTGCCGTGTCTGGCTGCGGCGCTGCTGACCACTGAAACCGTGACGCTGCACAACGTGCCATACGTGCGCGACCTGATTACGATGCGGCGATTGCTCGAAGACCTGGGCTGCACGGTGCTGGTGCCTGCGCTGCGGACGCACCGGATCAATGCCGGCACGGTCGAGAACTGCGAAGCGCCGTATGAACTGGTCAAAACCATGCGCGCTTCGGTGCTTTCCCTGGGGCCGCTGGTGGCGCGGTGTGGCGAGGCGCGCGTCAGTCTGCCCGGCGGGTGCGCCATCGGTCAGCGCCCGATTGACCTGCACCTGATGGCGCTCGAACAGATGGGCGCGAAAGTCGAACTGGTCAACGGCGTCGTCCAGGCTCACGCCGAAAAGTTATATGGCGCTGACATTCACTTTGACACTGTGACCGTCACGGGCACTGAAAACATTCTGATGGCGGCGACCCTGGCCGCAGGCACCACGCACCTGAGCAATGCCGCGTGCGAACCTGAAATCACGGACCTCGCGGAACTGCTGATCAAAATGGGAGCGCGCATCGAAGGCGCAGGCACACCCACGATCACCATTACCGGCGTTGAGCAGCTTGGCGGCGCTGAACACACGATCATTCCTGACCGCATTGAAACCGGGACGCTGATGATGGCGGCGGCCATCACGCGCGGCGAGCTTGAAATCACCGGCTGCGACCCCGGACATGTGCAGGCGGTTACTGATAAATTGCGTGAGGCCGGAGTTGAAGTTGAAGAGACCGGCCCTGCAACGCTGCACGTCGGATTGCGCGGCAGCCTGCACGGAGTTGATGTGACGACGGCGGTTTATCCGGGCTTCCCGACCGATATGCAGGCGCAATACATGGCGCTGATGACGCAGGCCGAAGGCGATTCGATCATTACTGAAACGATCTTTGAGAATCGCTTTATGCACGCCAGCGAATTGCAGCGCCTCGGCGCGCGGCTGCGTATTTACAGCCACAGCGCCTGTGTCTCAGGCCCGACGCCGCTGACCGGCGCGAGGCTGATCGCGTCTGACCTGCGCGCTTCGGCCTCGCTCGTCCTCGCCGGTCTCGCTGCCGCAGGCGAAACGTGGATTGATCGCGTCTATCACATTGATCGCGGCTACGAAAAGATTGAAGAAAAGCTGCGCAGCGTCGGCGCCGACATCGAACGAATTAAAGAATGACACCGGCAGTTTCCGGCTGTTGCTCAGCCCGTTGGTGCCTCACCGCGCCGCATCAAGCGCCCGGACGGGAAAGAGGGCTGACGGAGTGTGTTCGCGCTGCATAATGGCCGCGATGCGCTGCACGATGTCGGGATGCCTGGCCGCGACGTTGTGCTTTTCGCTGATGTCGCGGGCCAGGTCATAAAGTTCAATCGTCGTGTTGCCGCGATGCAGATTGCGCCGCACGCCTTTCCACCGGCCCAGGCGCACGGCCTGCTGCCCGCCATAACCGCCAAAATCCCAGAACAGAAATGCATGCTTGTGCTGTCGGCCTCTGCCCGTCAGGGTCGGCGCGAAGCTGATGCCGTCGGTGTCTTTCGGAATGTTCTGCCCGGCGATTTCGCACAGTGTCGGCAGCACGTCATAAAACACGGCGGGCAGGCGGCTGACACTGCCGGCCCTGATCCGGCCAGGCCAGCGGGCAATCAGCGGAACGCGAATGCCGCCTTCATAAACGCTGCCCTTATAGGCGCGAAAGCTGGCCGTCGAGTTGAAGAAAACATAATCACTGCCGCCGAGCCTGCCGGGGAGAAAATCGAAATCCCTGGTTATTTCACCAAAGGCCGGGCCGTTGTCGCTGGAAAACATCACCAGCGTGTTTTCATCCAGCCCGGATTCTTTGATGAGCGCCAGAATGCGTCCGACGCTGCGATCCATGCGGGTAATCATCGCCGCGTAAGCCGCGCGCGGATGCTCGTGCGGCTGGTAGCCGGTTTTGCCGTCATACGGCGGGTCATCCCACCGGCCTGCATATTCAGCCAGCGAATCTTCGGGCACCTGCAGGGCGAGGTGCGGGATGGTAAACGGCACGTAAAGAAAAAACGGTTTGTCGCGGTTGTCGCGGATAAATTGCAGCGCCTCGGCTTCGATCAGGTCGTGCGAATATTGCTGACCGGTCAGGCCGCGATGGTTGCCTTCCAGCGTGACCTTCTGATCGTTGCGCCACAGATGATCTGGATAATAGTTGTGCGCCTCGCGCTGGCAGTTGTAGCCAAAGAACAGATCGAAGCCCTGCCGGATCGGGTCGCCTTCAGAGCCGACAAACCCCAGCCCCCATTTGCCAAAGGCGCCGGTCGCGTAGCCGCGCATTTTCAGCAGTTCGGCTATCGTGACGACTGATGACGGAATCGGATACTGGCCTTCGGGCTGGACTTCCTTGTTATCGCGAATAAAGGCGTGACCGCCGTGCTGGCCGCTCATCAGCACGCTGCGGGATGGCGCGCAGACGGGACTGCCCGCATAAAACTGCGTGAAGCGCATCCCCTCAGCCGCCATGCGATCAAGATTCGGCGTGCGAATCTTTTTCTGCCCGTAGCTGCCCAGTTCGCCGTAACCAAGATCATCGGCGAGGATGAAGACAATGTTTGGCCGCCGGGCGGAATTGCGCGATGCCTGAAGCGGAGTTGCGTGATTCGGCAGGGCTGCGGTCAGCGACAGCAGCGCGAAAAGTGTGGTGAGTCTTTTCATTGGATGAACGGGTTGTTGATTCAGGACCGACAGCAATAACTGACAAAAGCCTGCTGATTCTCACTCCGGCCTTGTCAGAACCTGAGGACTTAAGTTTACCTGAGCAACAAACAAATTGAAGGCTGTTGCGGGCCTGTGCCTGGAATTTATGCCAGGGCAGGGGTAGAATCACGGCTGTTCATCACCAGTCATCGGTCAGCGGTCGCCAGACTGAGCATCCGAAGGCGCGGCATCAATTCACAAGATCAAAATTACAATCCGGAAAGGATCAGAGTATGAGCAAACGGCTGAGTTTCAGCGTCATGATGTTTCTGCAATATGCGATCTGGGGCGCGTGGTCGCCGGATTTTTCCGAGTATCTGCAAAAGCAGCTCGGATTCAGCGGCAGCCAGGTCGGCGGGATTTATGCGCTGCTGCCCATCGGATGCATGCTGGCGCCGGTCATCGCGGGGCAACTGGCAGACCGGTATTTCTCGACCGAGAAGCTGCTGGCCGTGCTGCATCTGGGCGGAGGCGTGCTGCTGATGGTCGCGGCCACGCTGGGCAACTATCAGTCGCTGTGGCTGACGATGCTGGTCTGGGCGATTCTCTATGCGCCGACGCTCGCGCTGACCAATTCAATCTGCTTTCATCACATGCCTGAAGCCGAAAAAGAGTTCGGGCTGGTGCGCGTCTGGGGCACGATTGGCTGGATTGTCGTGGGCGTTTCATTGAGCAAGCTGCTGCGCACGGTGATGCCGGGCCTGTTCGGCGGACTGGGTGGTTTTGACGGATTGTGGCTGGGCGGGATTCTTTCACTCATTCAGGGCCTGTTTTCGTTTGCGCTGCCGCACACGCCACCGGCGCAGCGGGGCGGCAGTCCGTGGGCATTTCTGGGCGCGATCAAAATGCTGCGTGACCCGCAGTTCGCCGTCTTCATTACCATTTCGTTCGTGGTGGCGACTGAACTGATGTTTTATTACGTGCTGACCGCGCCGTTTCTTTATCACGCCGGGGTGAAGGCTGGTGACGCGCCGTTCTGGATGGGCATCTGCGCGCAGGGGGCTGAGATTCTGACGATGCTGGCGCTGCCCTGGATGCTGACAAAATGGGGCGTCCGCAAGACGATGGCGGTGGGCATTCTGGCCTGGCCGATCAGGTATGCGGTTTTTGCGATGGGCAATCCGCTGTGGCTGGTCATCGCCGCGCTGACGCTGCACGGCCTGTGTTATGTCTGCTTCTTCACGGTTTCCTACATCTACGTCAATCAGGTGGCAGACCCG
>CAYWDW010000068.1:0-12716 GCA_964457105.1 uncultured Heliobacteriaceae bacterium | reverse complement strand
CGCCTCGTTACCTGCCGAAACGACCCGGCGCAGAACCTGACGGAGTGGGCGGACGGGAGCCAAACGATCCGCCATTTCCGGCTGGCGCGGGCGAGGGTGTGGCATTCAACCCGGTGCCGCGATTGATCAAATCCTGCAATTCATCGGGATTGGACGAACGCTGAAGCGCAACTTCAAGCGAGATCTGTTTTTGAAAACAGAGCGTGGCCAGCGACTGATTGAAGGTCTGCATGCCATATTTTTCCTGGCCGGTCTGCATCATGCCGTAAATCTGATGCACCTTGTCCTCGCGGATCAGATTGCGGATGGCCGCGTTCGGCACCAGAATTTCCATCGCCATGGCCCGGCCCTGGCCGCTCGCTTTCGGAATCAGCGTCTGACACATAATGCCTTCGAGCACGAGACTCAGTTGCGCGCGAATCTGTGACTGCTGGTGCGAAGGAAACACGTCAATGACGCGGTTGATGGTCGAGAAAGCCGAATTGGTGTGCAGCGTGCCGAACGTCAGGTGGCCGGTTTCAGCGATGCGCAGCGCGGCTTCGATGGTTTCGAGGTCGCGCATTTCGCCGATCAGCACGACGTCCGGATCCTGACGCAGCGCGGCGCGCAGCGAATTCGAGAACCCGTGCGTGTCGGCATGCACTTCGCGCTGATTGACCAGACATTTCTTGTGCTGATGCAGAAATTCAATCGGGTCTTCGATGGTCAGAATGTGATCGTGCCGCTCGTTGTTGATCTTGTCGAGCATCGCGGCAAGCGTCGTTGATTTGCCTGACCCGGTCGGCCCCGTGACCAGAATCAGCCCGCGCGGCTTGTCGCAGAGCTTCGCCACCGTCGCCGGCAGGCCGAGCGTCTGAAACGATTTGATCTCGTATGGAATCGCGCGAAAGACTGCGCCGACCGCGCCGCGCTGATTGAACAGATTGGCGCGAAAGCGTGACATGCCCTTGAGGCCGAACGAAAAGTCGAGTTCAAGGTCTTCCTCAAAACGGTGCTTCTGTGCGTCGGTCAGCACCGAATAGGCCAGTTGCTTGGTGTCAGCCGCCGTCAGCGGCGGAGTGTCAAGCGGGCGCAGGTGACCATGCACGCGCACCTGCGGCGGTGAATTCGTGGCGAGGTGCAGATCTGAACCTCCCATTTCGATCATTTTGCTGAGCAGATCAGACAGACTAAGGTTCTGGTTCGACATAGTTACAGCTTCAGGTTTAAGCCTGCGATCCGGGACCTGTCTCTGGCAGGGCGTGTCATTGCAGAGTTGCGACTGAAGATTGCAGATTGAAATCCGGGCTGGTTGATGAGTGCAGCAATGAGATCAGAACAAGGCCAGTAATAATGAAATCTGCAATCTCAAATCTGCAATCTGCAATCTACTTGACTGTTTCTCTCAGGACTTCTTCAGCGGTAGTGATGCCCTGGCGCATCTTTTCGAGGCCGCTGGCGCGCAGGGTGAGCATGCCTTCCTCGATGGCCTTCTTGCGCAATTCAAGCGCCGAGGCGCCAACGAGAATCAGTTCCTTCAACTCATCGGTCACTTCCATGACTTCGTAAAGGCCGACGCGGCCCTTGTAGCCGGTGTTGTTGCACACGCCACAGCCCCGGCCTTTGTAAGTTTTGAGCGCCTGGGCTTCGTCGCTCGGAAAACCCAGATCAACGAGCGCCTGCGGCGGCGTGTGAACTTCTTCCCGGCATTCCTTGCAGACGCGACGAATCAGGCGCTGCGCCTGAATCAGGTTGACTGACGTCGCCACCAGAAACGGCTCAATGCCCATATTCATCAGGCGTGAGACGGTCGAAGGCGCATCGTTCGTGTGCAGCGTCGAAAGCACCAGGTGCCCGGTCAGCGCCGCCTTGATCGCAATTTCAGCTGTCTCGAAATCACGAATTTCACCAACCAGAATGATGTTCGGATCCTGGCGCAGAAACGACCGCAGCGCGGCGGCGAAATTCAGCCCGATCTGATCTCTGATCTGCACCTGATTGATGCCCGGCAGGTTGAATTCGACCGGGTCTTCCGCCGTCATAATGTTGGTGTCCGGCTGATTGAGCGATTGCAGCGCCGAATACAGCGTGTTCGTTTTACCCGACCCGGTCGGCCCGGTGACGAGCACCATCCCGAACGGCTTGGCGATATTGCGCTTGAATCTTTCGAGGCTCGACGTTTCAAAGCCGAGCTTCGTCATATCGAGCATCAGCTTTTCTTTATCGAGCAGACGCAGCACCACCTTTTCGCCAAACAGCGTCGGCAGCGACGAAACGCGAAAATCGAGTTCGCGCGAACGCCCCTCGAATTTGAGCTTGATCTTGATGCGCCCGTCCTGCGGCAGGCGTTTTTCCGAGATGTCGAGCTTCGACATGATCTTGATGCGCGAGGTGAGCGCATCCTTCATCTTGAGCGGCGGCGCCATAATGTTGTACAGCACGCCGTCAATGCGGAACCGCACGCGAAACTCTTTTTCGTAAGGTTCGATGTGGATGTCCGAAGCCCCGCGCCGCAGCGATTCGACCAGAATCATATTGACCAGCCGCACGACCGGCGCTTCGCCCGATGAACGTTCGAGCGAGTTGAGGTCAATTTCTTCCTGCTCATCCATCAGCTCCAGCGATTCGGAATCGCGGTCGAGATCGCTGAAGGCTGACTCGAAATCGGGCGTCGCCAGATCATCATTGGTCAGCGCCGCCGGGCCGTCATCAAACTTCGTCTCCTCGCCACCGATGAAGCTGCCAATGCCAGCCACCTTGCCGGATGACAGCACGGCAGGCTCAGCCCCCCCGGCCTTCGCCAGTTCAATTCCCTTCGCGCCGCTGTAAGCCTGCTCAATCGCGCGCAGGATGCTCATTTCCGACGCCACGATCGGTTCGATATTGAAGCCGGTGATGAACTTGATGTCGTCCATCGCGTAAAAATTCGTCGGGTCTGACATCGCCAGCCGGAGCGTCATTTCCTGACGCGAAACCGGCAGCACCGAATGTTTGATCGCCACTTCGCGCGGCACCAGCCGCACGACCTGCTGATCGAGTTCCAGCCTGGCCAGATCCACCGCCGGAACACCGTATTGCCGACTCAGCACCGCCGTAATCTGATCGTCAGTCACAATGCCCAGCCGGACCAGATTGTTGCCGAGCTTGCCGCCATTGAGACGCTGGTAATCGAGCACGTCCTTGAGCTGCTGCGGAGTAATGAGTTGCGCTCGGATGAGGATTTCGCCCAGCTTTCCCGACATGAACTACGGCTCCGAAGACGCTGGGGCAAGCGCTTGTAAAAGAAGGAATTGAGGGACGCTGTCGGAAGATTTTCAACAACGTCTAACGCGGGCGCTATCCTAAGTCAGGTGACAGTTACTGTCAAGAAAAATGACAAAAGTTGTTTTATTATTGTGATTTACGTAAATGTCTGGAGAAGCGGGAGGAAAAGCGGGCAGCGCTGCGCCAGCCACGAATCAGCGGGTGGCTTTACCGGGGTTTCTTCGGCGGGTCGGATTACCTGACGGCCAGAAAGCCTTCTCCGGCAACAGGGCCATCCTGATTCGGACCGTCTGATTTCGGGGCTGGTGCTTCCGGCATCACGGTGGCAACCGGAATGTAAGGGATAATCAATCCAAAGATTGCCCCCTTTTCGGGTCGGCTTCTGACCTCGATGCGGCCCCCGATGGATTCCGCCAGTTGCCTGGCCACTGTCAGCCCCAGGCCGGTTCCGGGCTTGCGACCGAGGCGCGCGAAGGGTTCAAAGATGCGCGTCAGGTCGCTCTGATCCAGCCCGATGCCGGTGTCTGTGACGGCGATGATCGCCTGACCGTCCATCATTCGCGCTTCGAGTGAAATTCTGCCGGACGGAGTAAACTTGGCTGCGTTGACCAGCAGTTCTGACAGAATCTGACGCAACCGGTGCGGATCAGTGCTGAGGTGCTGCGCGTCAGGCGGCAGATTGACCGAGACTGACAACCGGCGGTCAGCAATCAGCGGTTCAATGACGCCAATCAGGTCGCTCGTCATTTCAGTCAGGTTAACCGGCCTGCTCATCACCGCCGATGGCGCTGATTTCAACTGCGCGTAATCAGCGATGGTCCCGATGGTGTGCAGCAGTTCGTGAATAACGCGCCGCATCACCAGCCAACGGCTCTGCTGTTCAGGAGCGTGCTCTTCCCTGCTCATCAGCCGCTCAATGAACTCAATCACCGATTTCACGGTCTTGTGCAGTTCCTGCGAAATGTGCAGCAGCGTGTCGTAACTGAGGCCGGCCTCTGTCGCAGGCCTCAGCGGCGCTGACTCGTCAACCATTGAATCGCCGCTGCCGATCAGTTGCTGCACAGTTGCATCAAGGCGCACGATCAGCGCCAGATCAGCACCGGCCATCGCCTCGAAATCAAGATCTTCGGCCTCCGCGTGTGAGGCGGCAAAGCCGACCTGCCGGGCCATCGGCGCAGTCGTGCCGAGAGTTTCAGCCAGCCCGGCGTCAGGTTCGAGATGGTGCGCAGTCGTCGCCTGCAGGTCCTGCGCCAGCCGCTGATTTTCTTCAGCGAGCCGCTGCGCTTCATTTTCGAGACTGCCCAGGCGGAGACGCCCGGTGGCGAGTTCATCGCGCAGGGCATCGCGCTCAGCCGCGATCTCATCGCGGATTGATTCGAGCGCGCGAAACTGTCGTTGCAGGCGATGAAACGCGGCTTCGTGTTCAGTTGCCTGCCTGGCAGGTTCAGCCGGGCTGTGGTCACGTTCAGCCGTCAGAGCTTCAGTCTGGCTGCTGAGACTGGCGATTTCGTTTTTTGCCGCAGTCAGTTCACGGGCGAGGTCGGCGGCGCGGCGGCGCTCGCTGGCGAAGCGCTGAAAGAAATCTTCGGTTCTGGCTTCGGCAAAGCGGGCGCATTCCTGGGCCGCGAGCAACTGCTCTTCAAGCCGCAGAATCTGCTGCTGCGTGACGTGCCAGTCCGCTCCGGGCGGCGCAGCCTGAACGGTGTCATCGGGCAGCGAGCGGCGTTGCTGCTGTTCAGCGGTACTCAGTTGCGAGGTCAGGCGCATCACTTCGGTGCGCAACTCTCTGACCTCTTCTTCAGCCGCCGCGCGAGCTGCGTCTGCGCTCGCCAGCCGGTCAGCGAGGCGCTGCTTTTCCGCGGTCAGTTCTGCGACCTGCTGTTTTGTGACAGCCTGCACTTTCGTCAGGTCGTGACGCAGGTCCTCAGCCTCATTGAGCGCCGCTTCGCCGGTGATGACAAATTCCCTGGTGTCAGCCGGAATTGAAACCTGAACCTCACCGGCATCGCAGTTATCCACGACCTCATTCGGTGCCGCTTCGACAGGCAGTTCAGCAGCTCTGGCCACAACCGCGCAGGCAGATTCGGCCACAGGCGACTGCTTCTGAATTGTGTTTGTGATTTCTTCGGTAGCCGGTTCAGCCGCGATGGCAGCCGCCCCTGAAGCCGCCTCAACGCTGGTCGGGCTGAAAGCTGCAAACGCGGTGGCGGGCGGATGCAGGCAGCACAGATCTCCGCTCGGCTGATGATCGGGCTGAGGTTTGAGGGTGCGGGGGTGTGCAGCGACGGCGGATGAAATCAGTTGCGCGGCGGCAAAGGCGCTCGCCGCTGGCGCTGAAGCGGCTGATGCCTGGGCCTCTCTGACGGCGGCGCAAATGAGTTCGCGCAGCGCGGCGTCAGGCGGCTGATCGGCATCGTCAGGATCGGGCAGCAGCAGGCCGGGACAGTTCAGTTGTTCAGCCAGCGCGTGCGCCCGCCGCCCCCAGACGGCGACGGCCAGAATCTTCTGCCCGGCGCGTTGCAATGTGCGCACGGTTCCGGCAAGGGCTGTGACATCTCTGTCGCCCCTGATGACAGCTCCGACAATGACGGTATCAGCCGCAGCCAGCAAACTAAGCGCATCGCCGTCTTCGGGGCGACACAACAGCCAGCGCACACGGCCCAGCAGTTCAGCCTCGTCAGCCTGCCCCGCCCCGGCCTGCACACCTCCGACGAGTCGGCCAAGCGCCGCTTCAGTGGCAATCAGTCCGATTTGGAGCAGGGATTCCATACTTCAGTCCGGTCGCTGGTGTGGAATGCAGGCCGACAGGTCAGGCGACCTGGCAATATTTTATTCCTCCCAGTTCCATTGCGAAGAGGCCGGGTCAGCCCACGCCTGAGCCTGCGGCGGATGCGTCAGAAAAACTTCGGTCGGCTCAGTCGGCGGCTGAAAACCTCCGGCCATGAGCCGGCGCAGGTGTGCCTGCTGCAACAGGATCAGGCCACGATCACCAAACGTATCGCCCACCGCCAGCAGCGCCTGCGCATCGGCATTGAGCGGCGCGACCAGTTGCAGCGGCAGATCAATTCGCACAAGCTGGCACCCGGCCACAAAATTGCGCGCCCATTCCGAAGCCACCTGCACCAGTTCAGCGTCAGCCGCAGCCAGTTCATTGGCGGCTTCGATCAGGCCGTCCGGTGAAATGCCAAAAACATTCTGGAGCGCCGCCGGCTGTGTCTGTCGCCAGCAGCCGGTGACGAGGCTGCGTCCGAGATAGCCGGTGGCGATCAGCGAAATGTCATTGAGTCCGGCGGCCACGCTGGCGTGCGTGGTCAGCGGTTCGCTGAAGCCTTCCTGAACCAGCCCGAAGGCCTGATCGAGCGCATCATTCGCGGTCGCGCCTGTGCTGCCGACGCGGCGATCCGACGCCGCAACCGGCGACGACGACACGTCAGCCGTCGCGGCGCTGAAGGCCTGCACCAGTTCATCGAGCGTCAGCGTCAGCAGCGGCAGGTTCAGTTCGCGGCCCGTGAAACAGGCCACGGCCCGGCCTTCACCAAGCGATTGCACGATAAAGCGCCCGCGCTGATACCGCAGTTCGACGCGGGTGTGCGTGCTGCACAGCCGCCGCACGATCTGGCCCGCGCCGCGCAGAAAGCGGTCATTCGGCGACTGGCAGGCGGCCTCATCGCTCCAGTAAAGTTTCGGCGTTTCCTTCTGCTCAAAAAGCACTGCGCCCTGCACTCCGGGCACGGCCACCAGATCATCAAAGAGATTGCTCTGCGTCATGGCTGTCCTCCCGCCGCTTGTTCGAGCGCGCGTCTGGTTTCGCTGAAGGCGCGGGCCACAGGCGTACGCGGCACCGGCACAAAAGCGCACGACAAACCGCCGGCCCTCGTGACCATCGTGGCCGCGCCGTGGTGGTCAAGCAGCGCGCCTTCGCACGGCCCCAGGTCAAAGAGCGCCGCCACCAGCGAATCCAGCCCGGCCACCATAAAGGCCGTCTGCGCCAGCGTTGCGTCGCTTTCGCCCAGTTCGCTGACGACCACACCGTCTTCGTCAATAATCAGACCTGACTGCATCACTCCGGTCGCGGCGAGCGCCTGCTGAATCAGCAGGTGGTCATCGGCGCCGACCGCTGCGACTGGCGGCGCAGGCCTGTCAGTTGGGGGAATTGAATGATTCACGGCGGACCTCACCTGAACTTCTGCTGCCGGTCGGCGGACCTGATCGGCAGCCTGATCTGTTCGCGCGGGGTGGCGGAGTTGATCCGCGCGCGGCGGCTCACGCTCTGTAGTCACGGCTGAAGACGATGAATCGGAAGTGGCCGCAATGACCGGACCGGCGGCCCCTGCGGTGACGAATGTTTGCGGGCGGGCGCTGACTTTTCTTTCAGGCAGCATTTCCGTCTCGGCCTCGCTGCCGTCCATCAGATCAGTCCAGCCGGCAAAGATGGCGCGCGGCGGCACGGCGACATCCAGGTCAACCCGAAACGCTTCGCGCGGCAACCGGGCGGCCTCGCGAAAAGCCGCTTCGCCGGTCAGCTCGCCTAATCGCGCTTCGATCAGTTCGCCATTCTCAAAATAAAAAACCCCGTCGCCGCCCGGATAGTTCACCGTCAGCCGGGCATTCTGATTCCCGGCGCAGTACAGCTTGAAAATATCCGGCAGCCCCGCCTCGTTGTTCTCTTCACGCAGATCCATAAGCTCTTCCTTTATGCTTTCTGTGCATCGCATGCGACGGCAGAAAGAATTCATCCTGCGTCAATTGAGCAACTGTTATGCCAGCGTGCAGCACAGACGGGCAGGCGGGTTAGTGGCGGGCAGTGACGAATCGCGTCAGCGGCGGTGACGTTTCCGGTCACAATCAGCGATTGTTCAGTCAGATTGAAATCAGCGCCACACGCAGGCGGCAGGCGCGCTGACCGGTCAGTCAAGCAGGGCTGATTTTCTGAGCCGGGCAAACTCAGCTTCATCCGCGCGCCAGCTTTCGGCCAGCGCGGCCAGTGAAGTGCCGGACTCAAGCTGCTGCCGCAACGTGGTGCCGCCCGCAATCACATCGAAGGGCAGGCGGTCAAAAACCTATTCATAAGGCGGCGACTGCCACTGAAAATCCTGCGGGCAGAGATCGTAAATGGCTTTGATGACCGCGATGCCTGTCAGCACGGGTCTGAATTCGTGGCGGTCGAGGACGTGAAGCTGCACGCCGTGACACAACTGCCCGGCGTGTTTCTGAAAAGTCGGCTGAAAGGAATGTGGCCGGAAATAAACGCCTGGCAAGCCGACGGCGTTGAGGTGCGCGGCGAGTTCATCAGCGTCAGCGTAAGGCGCGCCGATCAGTTCAAAGGGCCGCGTCGTGCCGCGCCCTTCGCTGATTTTTGTGCCTTCAATAAACACCGCGCCGGGATAGACCACCGCCGTGTCAACCGTCGGCATATTCGGCGAAGGCAGCACCCAGGGCGCGTCCGTTTCGTCAAGATAAAGTTCCCGGTGCCAGCCGCGCATCGGCACAACTTCAAGTTCGCAGCCGATGCCGAATTCCTGATTGAACAGCCGCGCCAGTTCGCCCGCCGTCATCCCGTGCCGCATCGGCAGCGGATACATCCCGACAAACGATTCGTGACCGCGTTCGAGCAGGCTGCCTTCAACGAGCGCGCCGCCAATCGGATTCGGGCGGTCGAGGACGATCACGCGCCTGCCGCTTTCGCGCGCGGCCTGCATGGCCAGCGCCATCGTGTAAATGAACGTGTAAACGCGCGTGCCGACATCCGGCACATCAAAGACCAGCACATCCACCTCGCGCAGCATCTCCGGCGTCGGACGGCGCACCGCGCCGTAAAGCGAATGCGCCATCACACCCGTTCGCCGGTCACGAAAGCCCTCCCATTCGATCATATTGTCCTGCGTCTCGCCGCGAATGCCGTGCTGCGGGCCAAAGAGCGCCGTCAGCCTGATGTCAGGATGCGCGTGAAAGAGATCAGCCGCGTGCTGAAAGCGGTGATTCACCGTCGCCGGATTGCAGATCAATCCGACGCGCGCCCCACGCAGCAACGCGACTTTTTCTGATAACAGGACTTCAAGACCGAGTGTGATTTTGTGCATGCAAGCTGATGAGCCGATAGTTTCAGATTCAGATGATCGAAGCTGCATATTGATGATCCTGCCCGCCGGAGTCAATCAGGCCGCGGCAGACTGTCAGCAAAGTTCGCAGGCTGACATCGCTGGTGAATCCAGGGCGTCCTTGTCTTTTCTGCAACGAGTGATGAAAATTCCGGGCACGTTGTCGAAGGTCTCAATCAAATCAGCGGAAAACGCAGGATGCACCTCAACGATGATGCCGGAAAAACTGCCGCCTGAAATTGAAGCTTACCGTGACCACACCTGGCAGCGCGATCCGACGCAGCGCGTCGAAACCGTGTCGCAGGCCGAAGCCTTTATTGAGCGCGTCGGTTTCTGCTCGACGCTCACCGATGCGCGACAGCCGGGGCCGTCGCTTTACGTCGCAGTTTGCGGGCGGCGCGATGCCGTCATGCCGCGCAACGTGCAGAAAGACCCGGAAGCCTCAGCCGCGTGGGTACTCAAGGATGAACTTGTGCAGCGCGGGCGCGTTTATTACGGCAAGCTGGCGCGGGGCCGGGCGATGTTTGTAGCGCCGCGCATGGTGGCATCGTTCTTTTCGGTGTGGGGCGTGACCCGTCGCCAGGAGAAAAGCCGTCTGAGCGCACCCGCCCAGGCCATACTGAAAGTTTTGCGCAAGGAATGGGAGATGGCTTCAAGCGATCTGCGCGGCGAATCCGGCGTGACTGACCGCAAGGCTTTCAATCACGCGCTCGACGAATTGCAGTCGGCCATGATCGTCATTCCCGGCGAAGTGGTTTACGTCCCGAAATTCACTTACATCTGGACGCTGGCTGAAGCGCGTTTTGCCGGGCAGTTCATCGCGCAGCCGGTGAGCGAGGCGCGGCGCGAAATTGCGCGCTGCTTTCTGGTCGGCGCGGGGCTGACGGTGCCGGGCGAACTGGCCCGGGTCACAGGCCTGAAGCGGCCTGAAGCGGGGCTGGGCAACCAGGCGCTCGTGACTGAAGGTTTCGCTGTTTCACCTGCGCGCGGCACTTATCACCTGGCTGACCTTGAGACCCGCCTGGAAAGAGCCTGACGGCAGCTTCGCTTCACACCCCGCCGGATTTTTTTCTGCCTGCCGGTGAAACCTTCCGCTTCGTGCCGCCACTCACCCCGCGTCACAGCAATCACTGATTCTCAAAAAAACTGAAAGGACATCCATCGTTTATGAACAGACATTCGTTGCGCCTGCTTGTCGCTTCCGCGCTGCTCGTCACCACCGCGACCGTCACGACTTTCGCGCAGGATTTTCAGCGCAGTTATCAGCTCAGTCCCGGCGGTCAGATCAGCATCAAAACTGTGTCCGGCAATGTTGAGGTGATCGGGTCTGAAGGCAATGCCGTCACCGTGACGGGCATTAAGGAAGGCCGCGACCGCGACCGCGTTGAAATTGAAGACCGCAGCAGCGGCAATCGCATTGAGGTTGGCGTGCATTATCCTGACCAATGCAACTGCGATGCGAGCGTCAGGTTTGAAGTGCGTGTGCCGCGCGCGATGAACTTTCAGTTCGATTCGATTTCAAGCGTCAGCGGCGAGGTCAAAGTTGAAAACGTCACCGGCACGCTGCGCGCCAGATCAGTGAGCGGCGAAGTGACCGTCAGAAACGTCAATGGCCGCGTTGACGCTTCAGCGGTCAGCGGCGATGTCGAGGTCGGCAACGTCGCCGGAACCGTCAGCGCGAAATCAACGAGCGGCGATGTCAAAGTTGAAATCACGCGCCTCGAAGGCGGCGACGGCATGGAGTTCACTTCAACGAGCGGCAACGTCAGCGTCAGAGTGCCTGAAAACCTTGATGCCAGTGTCGAGATGTCGGTCCTGAGCGGCTCACTGAAAACCGACTTCCCGCTGCAAATTGAGAAACCCGAATACGGGCCGGGCCAGAAAGCATTCGGCCAGCTTGGCAGCGGCGCGCGACGACTCAAAATGTCATCAATTTCAGGCAACGTCAGCCTGATCAGGTAAGAAAGCGAGAGAACAGCCGGAAGAGAGATGACGGAACACACGGAAAACTTCTGACTGTGTGATGTTCTGCTTCCGTCTGTTCCGTTATTTCCGTGTGTTCCGTCATCTCTCTTCTGCTTAACTTAACGGCAGTGCGCTCCCGCTCCAGGTCCTGTTACGCCCTGCCAATCAACTGCCGCAGCACGTAAGGCAGAATCCCGCCGTGCAGGTAATAATCAACTTCAATCGGCGTATCAATGCGCAGCGTAAGCGGCACTTCCTCGCGCTCGCCGCCGGCGCGATGAATGACGAGCGTCACCGCCAGGCGCGGCCTGAGACCGCTTTCAAGCCCGGTGATGTCGAACGACTCCGTGCCGTCAAGGTTGAGCGTCTGCGCGTTCGTGCCTTCCTTAAATTGCAAAGGCAGCACGCCCATGCCGACGAGGTTGCTGCGATGAATGCGCTCGAAGCTTTGCGCAATCACGGCCTGCACGCCGAGCAGTTTTGTTCCTTTCGCCGCCCAGTCGCGCGAACTGCCTGTGCCGTATTCCTGACCGGCGATGACGATGAGCGGTGTGCCCGACTGCTGATACTTCATCGCCGCGTCGTAAATCGGCATTTGTTCGCCGCCCGGTTGTAACTTTGTCACACCGCCTTCGACGCCGGGAACCATCAGGTTTTTGATCCGCACGTTGGCAAAGGTTCCGCGCGTCATGACGCGATCATTGCCGCGCCGCGAACCATACGAATTGAAATCAGCGGGCGCGACGCCGTTCTCCTGCAAATAAAGTCCGGCGGGCGAAGAGGCCTTGATCGAACCGGCGGGCGAGATGTGATCGGTCGTGACTGAATCGCCGAAGATCGCCAGCGCGCGCGCCTGCGTGATGTTCTTCGCGGTTCCGGCCTGCAGGCTGAAGTTCTCAAAAAACGGCGGCGGCTGAATGTAAGTTGACTGCTCATCCCACGCATACACATCACCGACGCTGCCGGGGATTTCATTCCACAACGGATTTTCGGAAGTGAAATCGCTGTAAAGCCGCCGGTAAGTTTCAGCGTCCGTCGCCGCGCTCATCGCGGATTTGACCTCATCGGTCGTCGGCCAGATGTCTTTGAGATAAACCGCAGCGCCATCGCTGCCCGCGCCGATGGGTTCTTTCGTCAGATCAATGTTGACGCGGCCCGCGAGTGCAAACGCCACGACGAGCGGCGGACTCATCAGGAAATTGGCCTTGATCGAAGGATGCACGCGCGCTTCAAAGTTGCGATTGCCGCTTAGGACTGAAGCCGCGACGAGATCGTTTTTGACGACGACCTCTTCGATGCCTGAATCGAGCGGGCCGGAATTGCCGATGCAGGTCGTGCAGCCATAACCAACCGTATTGAAGCCGATCTGATCGAGGTATTGCTGCAAGCCGGTTTTGTTGAGGTATTCAG
>CAYWDW010000067.1:0-12724 GCA_964457105.1 uncultured Heliobacteriaceae bacterium | reverse complement strand
ACAGTCAGCAGGGCTGCGCATTGGCGAGCGTCCCACGCTGGAAGAACACGTCAGACAAACCGCGATAGAATCCGGTCGAATCAGGTTTGTGGACCTGCTCGACCTCGGCGAAACGATCTTTGCTGCCCGCTGGAACAGCCTCGACGGACAGGGACGCCCGGCGGCCACCGGGGCAGGCACTCCGACCAAACGCGACCCGCTGCACAATGTTCCGTTCGTGCGCACATCCGGGCCGGATTCCACTTCCTGCGCTGACTGTCATCATCAGCCTGGGATTGGCGGAGCGGGTGGATTTGTCGCCAACGTGTTCGTCCTCGCGCAAAATCTGGACCCGGTGACGGACTCCGTCTCAGCCGAATTTTCCAACGAGCGCAACACCCTCGGCATGAACGGCTCCGGCGCGATTGAGATGCTGGCGCGCGAGATGACGGCGGAACTGCTGGTAATCCGCGAAACGGCCAAAGCAACGGCGGTGCGCTCCGGTAAAAACACGACGCTGCCGCTCCTGACCAAAGGCGTCAGCTTCGGGCAGATCACGGCCCGCCCCGATCTGACGGTGGATACTTCACAGATCGAAGGCATTGACGCTGACCTGATCGTCAAACCCTTTCATCAGAAAGGCGTGGTCAACTCAGTCCGGGTCTTCACGGTCAACGCTTATAATCATCATCATGGCATGCAGGCCGTTGAGCGCTTCGGCATCGGGCAGAAGGACAATAAAGGAAACGCCATCACGACCAGCGACTTTGACGAAGATGGAGTGCCTGATGAAATGACCGTTGGTGACATCACTGCCGCCACCATCTTTCAGGCCGCAATGAACATTCCGGGCCGCGTCATTCCCTCCGACCTGACGCGCCGCATGGCCGCACAACGTGGCGAAGCGCTCTTTGCAGAGATCGGCTGCGCGGAATGTCACCGACCGGAACTGCCGCTGAACAACTATTTCTTCAGCGAGCCGAACCCTTACAATCCGCCCGGAAATCTGCGTCCCCAGGACGTTCAAAGACTCGTCACCTTTGATCTGACCCGCGACCTCCCCGGCCCGCAACTGGAGCGTCGTGGCCGGACCGGAGCGGTGGTGCGCGCCTACACGGACCTCAAACGCCATGTCATCTGTGACGAACAGGACCCGTTCTTCTGCAACGAGCGCCTCATCCAAAGCGGAGTGCCGCTGAATCAGTTCCTGACGCGCAAGCTGTGGGATGTGGGCAACACCGCGCCTTATGGTCATCGCGGCGATCTGACCACTATCACCGAAGCGATCCTGCATCACGCGGGTGAAGCCCGCCCGCAGCGCGAGCGGTTCGCGGCCATGCCTGACGTTCAGCAGGCCGACATCATCGAGTTCCTGAAGCAACTTCAGGTGCTGCCCGATGGTGCGCCGCGTGAAATTACGGAAGATGAACTGCGGCGTCTGCGCAAGCTGGGCGGTCTGTTTCTGGAAAACCGTCTTCCAGGTCCGCGCACGATCCGGTAACTGACAACGAATCGGGGTGGCGCAAGCGAGCTTGCGCTACCCTCGTTTTTACCGTCTGACCGGGGCGTGCGGGAAGGCCGGCACACTCGCGTTGCCGTCCCTGTCCACCGCCTGCACAGCAAAAAAGTAATCATCCTTCGACAGTCGTTTCAGGACGTATTCAGTCACATCCCCGACAAACACGCTGCGCTGCCAGAAGGGCTGATAAGTTTCGCGCCAGACGATCTGATAACCCGCCACATCAGGCTCCCTGTTTTTATCCCAGGTCAGATAAGTGTCATATTCCTGCCGGCCCGATTTGAAACGCACATTGGCGGGCGAAGCCGGAGCGAGCGCCAGACTCGCCAGCGCCGACGCATTCACGCGCGCCACCTGCGCGATGTAGGCCGGGTCAGCCATTTCAAAAACATCGCCATACCTGATGCCGTTTTCTTCGCGGACTTTCTGATGCTGCCGCGTGAAATCCTCGTTCGGTTCGGTGAATCTGACTGCCGGATAACCACGCTGCAAAAACGGAATGTGATCGCCGCCGCGCCCGTAACGGTCACGCCGAAAAACCAGCGTCACTTCAAAGTTATTGACGTAGCGTTCGCCCACTTCCCTGATGTAACGCGCCAGTTGCCGCGAGGTGCTGTCGTTTTCGCCGCCGACTGATTGCCGCGCGCGGGCTTCGGCTTCGGTTTCAGCCGATGGCACGCCTTCTGAAAAGAGACGCACGCGGCGGTTGTCGCGCACGCCGTTGCCGCCCGACGTATTGCCGATGATGTCATTGGTGAACATCGCGGCCACGTTGAGGCCTTTTTTCTTTGCCTCCTCAGCCCAGTGCGTGGCGCCGAGCAGCCCCTGCTCCTCGCCTGGTACGGTCATAAAAACAATGGTCGCGTCAAACTCGTATTTCGACATCACCCGCGCCATCTCCATCACCGCCGCCGTGCCCGAAGCGTCATCTGTCGCGCCGGGCGCATCGCTTGTCGCATCGGTCATATTCTGCGAACAGACGCACGAATCGTAATGGCCGCTGACCACATACAAACGATCACGCGATTCGGGCTGTGAACCCGGCAGCGTGGCCACAACGTTGACGAGCTTTGTCGGCTGCGGCACGCGCTGCATCGGCGGCTGAATGAATTCATCTTCCGTGACCTGCAGCCTGCCGCCCGATTCGCTGCTGTAACGGTCAAATTCAGATTTGATCCAGCGCCGCGCCGCGCCGATGCCGCGCGTCGGATGGTCCTGATCCGACAGCGTGTGGCGCGTGCCGAAGCCGACGAGTTTGCGGATGTTGTTTTCAATGTTGGCGGCGGAAATTTCGCTGACGATTTTTTCAATCTGCGGGTTGAGCTTTGCGGCAAGCTGCGCCTGCTGCGCGCGGTGACGCGGCAGCGCAGGGCCGGAGCAAAAAACACAAATCAGGACAGCCACGATCACTCGTTTCATGACAGATTCTCCAGGTGATGTCTCAGCGTTGTGATTGATTCGGGAAACTGCGGTCAGAATACGCGCAGATTATAGGCGGGATCGGCTGAACTTGTCAGTCAGCCGCCGAACAGATCGGCAGATTTACGTGGGCAGTACAGTACGCGAGCGTGAGCGAGCGCCCTGGGCTGCCACGCATGGGCGCTCGCTCACGCTCGCGTACTGCACCCTCCACGTCACACACCGCAGCAGCACGGCTCATTTGACCTCGTAAACAGTGCCCTGCCACAACACCAGGACGTGACCTTTGAGGCTGGTGAAAAACTGCCTGAGACTCGGAATGTCAGCCAGCGTCTGATCGAACTCTTCAGCACCGCGGGTCAGATGCACGACCGGCCATTTGTCGCTGGCATTGTAAGCCGTGTCGCGCCAGACACCCTTTTCCATTCTGAAGGTCTTGCCATTGACGGTTTGCGTGATGCCGAAATTGGGCCGGTAGGCAATGCCGGCCTGGCCGTTGACGGCTTTGCTGCGGGCCGGTTCAGCGGGCTTGTCAGGTTCCTTGTAGGCCAGCGAGCCGCGCGGTGGCGGCGTGGGCCGGGGCAGTTTCAGGCCACGCGGATTTTCGCGCCGCTCGTCGTCAGATTTCCCGGTTTCTTCCCTGGCGGCGGTTTCAGCCTTTGCGGTCGTGTCAGCGGCAGCGCTGCTGACTGGCGCGGCAGGTGCGGTTTTGGCGGCCTGGTTTTCATCGGCGCGACCTGGCTGATTGCCGGCGCTCCAGGCGCGCTGCTCCAGTTTGAGCGCAACTTCATTGTTGAGATTTGCGCCGTCCAGGGTCAGGCTGGTCTGCTTTGGCAAAAAGCCCGGAGCCTGGGCGATGATCTGATAATTCCCTGCCCGCAACTGTCCCAGGTTAACGAGACTGGCCTGGCCGGTCGCATCGGTCGTCGTGGTCAGGTGTGTCTGCCCGGTCGCGGCATCTTTCACGACGACTTCAGCGTTCGGCACCGCCGCGCCGCCCGGCCCGCTCACCTTAACTGAAACAGCCCTGTCGGCACGGCGTCTGAGCGCCAGCGTGTCACGCGCGGCTGGCAAGGCCGGAGTCGCCTCACTTGCCACCGCAGGCGTAATCGAAGGCCGCGGCGCGGGAGCCTGCGCCTGCGCATCCGCTATCGGTTGCGCCGCCGCTTTCTCCTGGTTTGCCGCAGCTTCCGGCGCGGGTGTCGCCTGGGCAGTCGGAACCGTGTCGCCAGCCTGCGCTTCAGGCCGGGCCGCAATCAGTGCGGCGTGGTTGTCCTGCGCGGTTCGCTGCCAGACCATCGTCAGGCCGACTCCCAGCATCAGCACGGCGCAGGCTCCGGCCAGGGTTGCCGCATTCCAGCGCCAGCCTGAAAAATCGAACAGCCCTGCCAGCCACCCGGCCTGCTTTTCAACTTCAGGCTCAGCCGTGATGATCGGGCGCTCGGACGGCGGCATCAGCCGGAACCGGTCGACCACGTGACGGCGGCAGACGGCGCACTCAGACAGATGATTTTCAAAGCGCGCGCGCGCCGCCGTGCCCAGCGCATTTTCGACATAGGCGCTGGCCAGTTCAGGATCAAAGCCCGCGCAGGTCTCAGCCACGGCATTGACACGCTTCAGGTGTCGCCGCAGCGCCGCCTCAAACTCATCGCTGAAATCATTGATCGTGTTGTTTCGTTCGATACTCACTGGGCAATCTCACATCTCTGATTTCACATCTCCGCTCCGGCCCCCCGCGCCACCGGATGAACGCTGCTGACGCGGGAACTTGCACGATTTTCGCCCCCCGGCTTCAAGGTGCGCGCTCAGCCGAAGGGCCGGTGGCTTCGCTGATGATTTTGCGCAAATCAAGTTCAGTGCGCGCCGCGATCTGCAGGCATTCGCTCACTTCAGCGCGCCGCAATCCGTGCTTGTGCTGCAGAAAGTCTTCGGTCTTTTTGCGGACAGTCTGCTGCGCCCTGGCCAGCCAGCGGCTGATCGTCGCTTCGTGAACGCCCATCAGCAGCCCGATTTCACGCAGCGTCATTTCGTCAAAGTAATAATAATTCAGCAGCAGCCGGTCTTTCGCGTCCAGCGCGGCAAAGGCCGCAGTCATCGCCGCCTCGGTCAGTTGTCGCAACCGTTCATCTTCAAAATCGTCAGGCCGCCGCGCGTGAGCCGACATCAGATTGCCCTGCTGTGCCGCCAGGGCCGGAGTGTTCGTCGCGTGCGCGGCCAGCCGGTCAAACTCAGAGGCATCCTCAACCTGCTCAAATCGTGCTGACTGCCGCTTGCGATCAATGAACGACTGATAGACGACGGCGCGCAACCAGCCGCCCAGGCTGCCGCGCCCGGCATAGTGCGCCAGTTTGCTGAGGCGCCGTTCCTGACCGTCACCGTCCGTTTCAAGCCGCACGCCGTAAAGCTCACCATACAGCGACTGCGCCAGGTCTTCAGCTTCGGCTTCGTCTTTGGTCAGCGCCCGCGCCGCTGCATTGAGGGTCTGCCGGTATTCGGTTTCAAAATCACGCCAGGCCGTTTCATCTCCGCGTTCGCACGCCATCGCCAGGCACAGTTCATCGGCCCTGACCCGTTCCAGAAATTCGCGGATCTCGTCGGCCTCGCCGGAAGTCGCGCACCGCGCCGCACACGCCTGGAGTCGTGCGGCAAATTCCGCTTCGGTCAGGCCATAACGCTGCCCGACGCCGCGCCACAAGGCCGCGATGGTCGGTGCATATCGCCTGCTGAAATCTTCGTTGCTCATCAGGATCAGCCCGCAAGGAATGGCCTGCGAAAAGGGGGCCGCAGCCGCGCCAGAGTTTAGCACAACAAAGCGCAAACAAGGAGCGCAGGCCTAACAAGGAGCGCAGGCGTCCCGCCTGCCTGTTTTCAATCAATGCGCCTTTCGCCGCAAGACTGGCAGGCGGGACGCCTGCGCTCCTTGTTTGCGCCCGCGCTCTTTGTTTGCGCCTGCGCTCCTTGTTACGCCTGCGCTCCTTGTTTGCGCCTTGTTGCGGCTTTCCGTCGTGGCTGTACCTTTGGGCGGTCATCGCTTACCCTGTTCCTGTTCATCGCGGCGCACGGCACACGGATTTTTATGCGCTACGTCAACAATCCTCCGAATCCCTGGCTCAGCACTCAGATTGAATGGATTGGTGAGCCGCCTGCGGCCCGCCTCGAAGTCTTTGAGGAAACGGCCACCCGTTCAATCATCACGCACAATCAAAGCCCCGATGTCGGGTTTGATTATTCGGTCAACTGCTATCGCGGCTGCCCGCACGCCTGCAGTTACTGCTTCTCGCGCCCGACGCACGAATATCTGGGCTTTGGCGCAGGCACCGATTTCGAGCAGAAGATTGTGGCCAAAGTGAATGCGCCCGCGCTGCTGCGGCAGGAGCTGATGAAACGCCACTGGAAAGGCGAGCGGCTGATCTTTTCGTTCACTTCTGATCCTTACGTTCCGCTCGAAGCGAATTATCAGTTGACGCGGCGCTGCCTTGAGGTCTGTCTGGAATTTCGCAACCCCGTCGGCCTCATCACCAAATCGGCGCTGATCCAGCGCGACACCGAACTGATTGCGCAACTCGCCCGCACAGCCGATGCCCGCGTCTTTTTCACGATTCCGTTTGCTGATGCGGCAAACGCGCGCGCGCTGGAGCCATTCGCGCCTTATCCCGAAGCGCGATTCAGGGCGATGAAAACGCTGGCCGCCGCGGGCATCGAAGTCGGCCTCAGCCTTTCGCCGCTGATTCCCGGCCTCAATGAATCGCAGATTCCCGCACTCCTCGAACGCGCCCGTGACTGCGGCGCGACGACAGCCTTTTTCACGCTGCTGCGTCTGCCCGGCAGCGTCGCGCCATATTTTCAGCAGCGGCTTGAAGCGACGATGCCCGACCGCGCGCCGAAAATTCTCAAACGGATTCGGGAAATGAAAGACGGCCAGCTCAATCGCAGCCGGTTTGGTGAGCGCATGCGCGGGTCAGGCGAATACTGGGAAATGATCCGGCAGGCTTTCAAGCTGCACTGCCGAAGACTCGGTTTCAATCAGCCGCACCGCGCATGCTGGGATGAACCGGACTGGAAACCGCAAACAACCTTTCGCCGCCCGTCAGCACAACCGAGCCTGTTCGAATAAACCGGTCGGCATCCCGGTCAGGAGAAAGTTCTGGTGTGCCTGGAGATCAGAAAAGAAAGCCTGTCGTGCGTGGCTGGCCATGATGACCGGCCACGCGCTGACAGGCCTGAGACGATGGCGGGATTTACGATTTCTTTTTGCTGCCATGCACGCTGCACGCATTGAGCGCGCCGTCGTGAGCGATGGCTGCGGCACTTTCTTCGATGTGCTGGATCACGCCTTTCTTGTCCACCACGAAGGTGAACCGCATGGCGAATCCGGCCTTTTCATTGAGCACGCCGTAATCCTTCGAGACTTTCTTTGCGGTATCACTGAGCAGGGGAAATGAAAGACTCAGCTCAGTGGCAAATTTTTTGTTGGTTTCCAGGTCATCCGTACTGATGCCGTAAACCTGCGCTCCGGTGGCTTCGAATTTGGCAATATCAGCCTGATATGCCTTCATTTCCTTCGTTCAGCCACCGGTGAAGGCTTTCGGATAGAAAGCCAGCACGACCACTTTTTTGCCCTTGAATTTGCTCAGCTTTACTTCCTTCCCGTCGGTGCCTGTGAGGGTGAAGTCAGGCGCTTTGTCGCCGACTTTCAGATGCGTTTTGGGCGGAGCCATGCCGGACTGTGGCTGCTGCGCCAGCGCAACGGTGGCGAACAGCGACAGTAACAGCAGCAGGCCTGTTGCCTTTCTGAACATTGATCATCCTCCCTGGTTTGATGGTTGCAATGCAGACGTGAACCAGCCGTTCAGCCTGCCTGGGCGATCCTGAGAATCGCCGCGTGGACAGTCTTAACTACCATTGCCATGCGCTCGTAATCAAGCCGCTCCGGCGTATCCTGAGCCGTCCGGCTCACTGTTTTTTCACCACCACGCCGCCTTTGATAACGACTCTGACCCGTTCAAGCTCGGTCACATCCTTCAGCGGATCGCCTTCGACGGCGAGCAGGTCCGCGAACCGTCCGGCTTCCAGCGTGCCGATGCGGTCTTCCCAGCCGAGCAGTTTGGCGGCGTGAATCGTCGCGGTTTGCAGCGCCTGCAAAGGCGTCATCCCCATGCGCACATAGACGGCGAGTTCACGCGCATTGAGGCCGTGCGGATAGACCGCCGCATCAGTGCCGAAAGCGACCGGCACGCCCTGCTGAATGGCGCGCGCAAGGTTCTGTTTCATGGCGGGCATCACGACCTTCGCCTTTTCGACCAGCGGTGCAGGCACGCGCAGGCGTTCGTAATTTTCCAGAAACCAGTCGGCCAGATAGAGCGTCGGGACCAGATATGTGCCGCGCTCCTTCATCAGCTTGACGGCTTCATCGTCAATGTAGCTGCCGTGCTCGATGGAATCCACGCCGGCCAGCACAGCCAGCTTGATGCCATCGCCGCCGTGCGCGTGCGCGGCGACTTTGCGGCCCAGCCGGTGCGCTTCGCTGACGATGGTCTTCATTTCATCCAGCGTGTATTGCGAGGCCTTCGGATCGTCGCCGAACGACAGCACGCCGCCGGTCGAGCAGAACTTGATGACATCCGCGCCGTATTTGATCACCTCGCGCGTTTTCTGCATGACGGGCACGACGCCGTCGGCCACGCCTTCCGCCGAATAATGAAAGTCCGGCGGCAGGACGTTTTCATCGCAGTGCCCGCCGGTAATGCCGAGCGCCGGGCCGGAAGCAAGAATGCGCGGCCCCGGCACCTCGCCCGCATTGATCGCATCGCGCAACGCCACATCCGAATAGCCTGCGGCGCCGACATTGCGCACTGTCGTAAATCCGGCTTCAATCGTGCGCCGCGCATTCTTTGCGCCAATCAGCGCCTGGCGCGGCGCCGACAGGCGGAATGAATCAGCCATCTTGTCAAGATCAAGCGTCAGGTGCGTGTGACAATCAATCAGTCCTGGCAGCACGGTCATCCGGCTGAGGTCAATCACTTCAGCATTCGCCGGAATGCTCAGATTCGCGCCGACCGCCGTGATGCGTTCGCCTTCGATCAGAATCACGGCATTGTTCGTCACGCTGCCGGTGCGCATATCAATCAGCCGTCCGCATCTGATCGCCACGTTTCTGTTCGCCGCAGTTTGCGCGAAGGCGCACACACCGAAGAAAACCAGCAGCAGGCAGCCGGTCAGGACGAGTAGCAGTTTTTTCATCTGAAGTCTCTCCGTCAAAAAGGTCTGGTTCGTTGCAGGAAACAACCGCGCGCCACAGTCTCACGCGATTTCATCCGGCTGGCAAGCCCGCCCGCGACCTTCCGCGCAGAATTGACCTCCGGCCTGTCCGGCCTGCTATACTGCGCCTCGTCCGCCTCACCGGAGCAGCCATATGACTTCAATAACCAGACTTTTTTACCGCTCGAATTTCTGCGCTGAATGTGGCAATCGCCGCGCACAAAGCGGCGACCGGCGGCCCGGCTGTTTCTGCGCTCACTGTTCCCGGCGCGCGCGCTGGCGGCGGTGGTGGCCGCTGTCGCTGATCTGTACCGGACTGCTGACCGGCATCAGCCTCGGCGCGTGGTGGCAGCATAAAACTCAGCCCCTGCCGGTCACGCTGAATTCAATGCCCGCGCCGGTCGTGTCGGCGCAGGATGCGACGGCCTCGCTCAGGCCGGCGCCGCCGACCTCAGCGCGACCGCCGGAAGCCGTCATTCTGTGCGGCGCGCGCACCAGAAAAGGGACGCCGTGCAAACACCGCGTGGCGCAGGCAGGTCAGCGCTGCGCGCAGCATCAGGGCCGGGCCTCGCTGCTGAAATAAAAAATCTGCAAAGTTTCTTCGACTATTTGCCGACAGCCATAGTCCAACACAATGTGCCCGGTTGAAAGACCCCTTGACGGTTAGCCGTGACCACCGCAAGTGTCACTTCCTGACGAGCAAGACTTGAGGAGGATCAACAGTTTTATGAAAAAGATATTTTCGATTCTGACCGCAGCCAGCATTACTTTCGGCTTGACGCTGCTCACCTTTGCCCAGACGCCTGCGCCCGGCACTAAAACTCCGGGCATCACCGAGCGTCAGCAGCAGCAGCAGCGCCGCATCCGCCGGGGCGTCCGCTCAGGCGAACTGACCAGAAAGGAAACCCGCCGCCTGGAAAAAGGCCAGAAAGAGATTCAGCAGGACAAGAAAGAGGCCAAAGCCGACGGCACCGTGACCGCCCAGGAGCGCCACGAAATCCACAAGGATCAGAATCAGGCGAGCCGTAAGATTTATCGCGCCAAACATAATCGCCGCACGCGGCACAACTAAATCGAGTTGTCATTGCGTGCAGGGTCCAGTCCGCGAGCGTGAGCGCGCAACCCGGCACTACGGCTGCGGGCGTTCGCTCAACGAAGCGGACTGTAACGTCCACACCATTGCACATTGATCTGAATTTGCGCCGTGACATCAATCGTGCTGAAACACCTGCCAGGACGGCCTCAGCAGAATTACTGAGGCCGTCTTCTGATTATTCATCAGCCTGTGCCCCCCGCCTGAGTTGTCTGAAAAATTCCAGCCTTCTCCTCTTGGCGCAAAATCCTCGTTATGCTACATTGCGCGTCTTTCAGCCCTGCCTGCCGGAATCATTGCTCCTGCAGGCGGCTTGGAAACCCGGCTTCAAATTGCGCAACCGTCGTGTTGCCGTGACCAGTTGGCGGCGTAGCTCAGTTGGTTAGAGCGAGGGATTCATAACCCCTAGGTCTCCGGTTCGAGTCCGGACGCCGCCATCAGTAATATCAGCCAGACAGCCCGGCTATCTGTGCCGGGCTGTTCAGTTCACTCACGGTTTCACTCCACGAGATAACTGAGGGAGCGCTTTCGATCTCCCTTGTGCGACAGGTTCTCAGCCATCGGTTAAGATAAAGCCGTGAACAGTCTGATTGGACACATCTGGACAATTATCTTCCTGCTGGCTTACGGGCTGATGCTGATCTTCATCGTGGCTCAGGCTCCGGGCTTCTTTGCTGTCTGCCTGCTAATCTGCGGGCTGCTGCTGCCGATCATCATCATCGTCTCACGCCGCCGTGAACAGGCTCGGAAAGCCCGGCGCGACGCTGAAGGGCATCGCATCTGGCTGGCCGCACGCGAACGCGAACGCACAGGCCGCTGACCATTCCCGCTGCTCATCTTTCTTCACTTCCTTATCCGGCTGGGTGGCGGGCTTCGGTGCCGCTGTTTGTGCGCAGAGCGGGAAAGTGAACAGTGCGCGGACTGTCACGACGAAAAGCCCTGTGCTGATGACTTTCATTATCGTAGCGGCTCTGGCGGAGCGGAGACCTGAAAAAGATCGGGAACTATTTAGCCGAGGTCCAGATGCGTTCAAGCAGCGCGTCGTCTTCCGGCGTCAGTTCCGGCGGTTCATCGCCTTCTGTCAGGCGGCGGCGGGCATCTTCTTCCGCGCTGGCTTCGTATGCGTGCAGAAACCGATTGATCTGCGCCGGAGTTCCGCCGAGCCTCGTCAAATCAAGCTGATGCCGGGCAGCAATCGTCTCATTCTCCCGGATCAGTTCAAGTTTTGTGCGTCTTTTCCCTGACATAACGAACCAGAGTCCTGAACGACGAACCGCGCCCACCCAGCGGAAACCTGACGGTCATTTCGGTTCCGTGATGAAACCACCCGTCGGGGCTGCCGGGTCGGCTGAATAGTTCATTCAGCGTGCGACAACCCAGCAGAGGCGGCAGGATAGCGCGTTGCCCTGCTGTCAGAGGAGCATTGCCTGCTGATACTCACCAAAGCT
This sequence comes from uncultured Heliobacteriaceae bacterium, assembly GCA_964457105.1. Classification (GTDB taxonomy): domain Bacteria; phylum Acidobacteriota; class Blastocatellia; order RBC074; family RBC074; genus DASRDU01. The sequence goes on along the minus strand of CAYWDW010000067.1, from coordinate 1,008 downwards.
CGACCGCGTCCATCCATACTGATCGCAATCTTTCGTTCTTTGAGAATGCCGGTGAAAGCGTTACTCGTGAATTGCACGCCTTGATCCGTATTGAAAATCTCCGGCGTTGCTTGCACCAGTGCCTGTGGCAAGGCGCTGGCGCAGAAATCCGTTTCCAGCGTGGTCGAAACTTCCCACGACAGCACATACCGCGAGTACCAATCCATCACCGCCGTCAGGTAAACGAAGCCGCCGTGTAAACGGATATACGTGATGTCCGTGCTCCACACTTGATTGCGGCGTTCGATTTTCAAACCGCGCAGCAGGTACGGATAAATTTGCTGTCCGGTGCCGGGTTGCGACAAGCGCGGCCCGGGATAAATCGCTTCCAGGCCCATCAACCGCAGCAGGCGCGCGACGCGTTTGTGATTGACCTGGCAGCCTTGCTTTTGCAGCCAGGCCGTCATGCGCCGAATGCCATAGAACGGTGTTTGCGTGTACTGCTCATCAAGCAGCCGCATCAACATTAAGTTCTCCTGGCTCTCCGGCTGCGGTTGATAATAGAAAGTCGCACGCGGTAATCCGAGCAGTTGACATTGTCGCGCCAGACTCAAGCTTTCGTGCTCCGGCTCAATCAACCAGCGTTTTTCTTCAGAAGATCGCTCCAGCTTTTTTTTTGAGCCAGTCCAACTCGACTTTGAGTTGCCCAATCTGCTGGTAGAGTTGCGCCTTGAGCGCTTCCTCGTCTGCGGCGACGCGCTCACGCCGCACCGAGAACGCATCCGGCAAGGCTTCGAGCGCCTGCTTCTTCCATTGCGTCACTTGATTGGGATGGACTCCATACAGAGTCGCAATCTGATTGGTGGTCTGGAGGCCTTTGATCGCCGCTAACGCGACCTTGACCTTCAAATCACTGCTGTAGGTTTTGCGCTGCTTTTTCATTTTCTTCACCTCGATCAGCAGCGATTTTACCACCTTAGATCGGTTTGCAATTGAGTGTATGGGAAAGTGGCGCAACCGCCGGTCCAG
>CAYWDW010000066.1:5460-12763 GCA_964457105.1 uncultured Heliobacteriaceae bacterium | reverse complement strand
AAAGATCACAAAGGCTGATAAACTGCGCCTGCTGCGACGAACCATCACGGGGTGAATTATGGCGCTGCGAAAACTGCAAACGTATCTGAGCGTCGAAGATTACCTGGCCGGCGAAAATGAAAGCCCGGTCAGGCACGAATATGTCGACGGCCAGGTTTATGCGATGGCCGGAGCCAGTGACCGGCACAACCGGATTGCCGGGAACGTTTTTGCCCGATTGTCTGATCACCTGGCGGAAGGGCCATGCGAGCCGTTCATTTCAGATATGAAAATCCGGGTGAGTTCGCGGCTTTTCTACTATCCCGATGTGGTCGTGACGTGCGAACCTGGCGGCGACCATTACACGAAAACGCAGCCGGTCCTGATTGTCGAAGTGCTGTCGCCTTCGACTGAGCGCATTGATCGTTATGAAAAGCTGCTGGCTTACCGGCAGGTGCCATCGGTGCAGGAATACGTGCTGATTGCGCAGGCACGGATGCTGGTTGAAATTCACCGGCGCAGCAGCGACGGGGAATGGGAACACGACATCCTGACCGAACCGGAGGATGAACTGGCGCTGAAATCTGTCGGCCTCAGCCTGAGCCTGGCACAGGTTTATCGGCGCGTGCGATTTGACGATGAGGAGTCGCCGGCAACGCTGATATGAACGCTTCCACCGCAAAGGAAATTCACTTTACGCCCTGGCACCTGCGCGAACGCACGCGCACGCTGCAGCATCGTCTGGCGAAGACGATTCAATCGAACTTCTTTTACTCGTTTCTGTTTCTGCCGAAACAGAAGCGCGAAGCGATCATTGATATTTACAACTTCTGCCGCGAGGTTGACGACATCGTGGATGAGATTGCCGACGCGCACCCTGAGGGCCAGGCGGTGTCGGCCCGGCAGGCGCTGGAGGCGCTCAACGTGTGGCGCGCCGAACTTGACGCCTGTTATGCCGGGCAGCCGCGCACGCCGACTTCGCAGCGGCTGCGCCAGGTGCTCGACCGCTTCCCGATGCCGAAGGAATATTTTGAAGAGATGATCGCCGGGTGCGAGATGGATCTGTTCCGGCACCGGTATGAAACCTTCGATGAACTCGCGCAGTATTGTTATCGCGTGGCTTCGATCACGGGGCTGATGTGCATCGAGATTTTCACTTATCAGTCGCCGCAGACCAGAGATTACGCCATCACGCTGGGCCTCGCGCTGCAACTGACCAACATCCTGCGCGACCTGAAAGAAGACGCCGCGCGTGATCGCGTCTACCTGCCGCAGGAGGATTTGCGCCGGTTCGGTTATTCAGAGCAGGAACTGCTGAACGGCGTCGTCAATGACAACTTTCGCGCGCTGATGCGCTTTGAATGCGAACGCGCCCGCGCTTATTACCGCCGCGCCGCCGAACTGCTGCCGCCCGAAGACCGCCCGACGCTGACCGCCGCGCGCACGATGGGCCGGATTTATTACCGGCTGCTCGTGCAGATCGAACAGGTCAATTACGATGTCTTCAATCATCAGATTCGCCTGCATCGTCCCGAACGTTTTCTGATTGCGCTCAGCGAATGGGCAAAGGCGGGGGCCGGAGAATGATGAACGGGCTGTCGCGCATTCCCGTGCTGGTCATCGGCGGCGGTTTTGCCGGACTCGCGGCGGCAGTTGATCTGGCGGCGGCGGGGCGGCGCGTGCTGCTGCTTGAACGGCGGGCTTTTCTGGGCGGACGCGCTTATTCCTTCACCGATCAGACGACGGGCGATGTGATTGACAACGGGCAGCACCTGATGATGGGCTGCTACCACCACACGCTGAACTTCCTGGATAAAATCGGAGCCAGCGACAAGCTGAGTTTTCAGGCGAACCCCCGCGTTGATTTTCTGCACGAACACGAAGGGGCGGCGAGCTTTCAGTGTCCGGCTGTGTCGGCGCCGCTGCACCTGCTGGCCGGACTCGCCAGGCTGCACACGATTGGCTGGCGCGACCGGCTGCGGGCTTTGCGCGTCGGGCTGGCGTTGCGCAAGCTGAACGGAGATCGCGCCCGACTCGCTGACATCACGGTGCGTGAGTGGCTCGGCGAACTGGGGCAGACTGAAAAGATGCAGCAGCGGTTCTGGAATCTGATCGCGCTGGCGACGCTCAATGAACAGCCTGACCGCGCTTCGGCTGATATGTTCGCCCGCGTGCTGGATCAGGCCTTTATGCACACGAAGCGCGATTCCGCGATGGTCCTGTCGCGCGTCGGTCTGAGCGAGCTTTACGCTAATGATGCCCGGCGATTTATTGAAGCGCGCGGCGGCGAGGTGCGGCTGAACGCGGCGGTGGCGAGCATTGACTTTGAAAACAAGCGCGCCGTCGGCGTGACGCTGCGGAGCGGTGAACAGATCGCGGCGGAAGTGGTCATCAGCGCCGTGCCCTATTTTATGCTGCGGCATCTGCTCGCGCCTGAAATCATCGCGGGCGGCGAAACCTTGCGCGCCATTCCCGAATTCAAATCAGCGCCAATTGTCTCAATCAGTCTGTGGTACGACGAGCCGGTGACTGAAGTTGAATTCACCGGTCTGCTCGATTCGCCCGTTGACTGGGTCTTCAATAAAAACGCCATCGCCGGTGAGGTCGGGAAGCAGCGGCAGCACCTCGCGCTTGTCATCAGCGGCGCGCGCGACACGGCTCGGCTGCCAAAGGAAAAGCTGATTGAAATGGCGGTCACTGAGATGAAGCGGTTCTTTCCCGCCGCGCGTCGTCAGTCGCCGGTTCATGCCTTTGTCATCAGGGAACACGACGCGACACTTTCGCACACACCGGGCACGGCGCGGCTGCGTCCGGCGGCGCGCACGCCGTTTGAAAACTTTCTGCTCGCTGGTGACTGGACTGACACCGGCCTGCCCGCGACGATTGAAGGCGCAGTCTGGAGCGGTCAGCAGTGCGCGCGGCTGGCGCTCAAACAGTCCTGAGAAATTGTGATTCACTGAAATGATTTATCCGCGAAGTGACACGAATTCGGGAGGCGTCTTCACGCCACTGATGCCTGATTCCTGAAACCTGATTCCTGCTTTTTGAATAAACAGGATTCAGGTTTCAGGCATCAGGCATCAGGCCGGAGACGAGCCTGAACAACAGCGCGGGAAACGCTGTCAGACAGCCTGTGGTTGTTTTCCCTTTCCTTTGCGCGGCTTCGTGGATAAATCCAATACGGTAAAGACGGAGAGACAGATGACTGAACGACAACACTATTCATCAGGCACCAAATGGGAACCGATAGTCGGTTATTCGCGCGCCGTGCGCGTCGGCTCTCAGGTGTTCGTCACCGGCACAACCGCGACGAATGAACAGGGCGAGATTGTCGGCGTCGGCGACGCTTATGCACAGACCGTGCAGGTGATCCGCAACCTTGAAAAGGCTCTGCACGCGCTCGGCGCCACGCTCGCTGATGTCGTGCGGACGCGAATCTTCGTCACCGACATTGCGCGCTGGGAAGAATACGGGCGCGCACACGGTGAATTCTTCCGCGACATCAGGCCCTGTGCCACGATGGTCGAATGCAGTCGCCTGATTGATGACCGCATGCTCGTTGAAATCGAAGCTGACGCCATTATCAGTAGTTAGTGGTCAGTGGTCAGTTGTCAGTTGTCCGTTGTCAGTGGTCAGTGGTCGGTGGTCGGTGGTCAGTTGTTGATTCATCCGAATGCAAAATTGCCAGGTAATTGCCGACCACTGACAACGGACAACTGACCACGGACCACCGACCACTGACTACTGACAACGGACAACGGACCACTATGTCACTGACTGATTTCATTCGCCGGATGCCGAAGGTTGAACTGCACGTTCATCTGGAAGGCTCGATTCAGCCGGAAACGCTGCTCGCGCTGGCGCGGCGCAACGAGGTCGCGTTGCCCGCCGCGACGGTCGAAGGACTGCGCGCATGGTATCGCTTCCGTGACTTCGCGCACTTCATCGAAGTTTACATTGCGATCAGTCGCTGCCTCTGCACGCCGGATGATTTCGAGCTGGTCACACGCGAATTTCTGCGCGGGCAGGCAGCGCAGAACATTCGTTACAGCGAAGTCACCTTTACGCCCTACACGCATTATGCGTTCAATCGGCACATTACGTTTGCCAATCAACTGGCGGCGATCAATCGCGCGCGGGCGTGGGCTGAACGTGAACTCGGCGTGACGATGGGGCTGGTCACGGATATTGCGCGCAACACGCAGCCGACCGCTCACAGCCTGCTCGTCGCTGACTGGGCGATCAGCGGCAAAGACCAGGGCATTGTCGCCTTCGGCCTGGGCGGCCCTGAAATCGGCTGGCCGCCGGAATTGTTTACCGAAGCTTTTGCCCGCGTGCGCGCTGCCGGATTGCCTGGCGTGCCGCACGCTGGCGAAACGGTCGGCCCTGACAGTATGTGGGGCGCGCTTGATTCATTGCAGGCGGTGCGCCTCGGTCACGGCGTGCGTTGTCTCGAAGACGCGAAGCTGGTTGACACGCTGCGCGAACGACAGATTCCGCTCGAAGTCTGCCCGACGAGTAACATCTGCCTGGGCGTCTTTCCGTCGCTTGAAGCACACCCGTTGCCGCGCCTGCTTGAGGCCGGGTTGTACGTGACGATCAATTCTGACGATCCGCCGATGTTCAATACGACGCTGACCGATGAATACCTGAAGCTTGCCGCCACGTTCGGCTTCGACCGGCAGGTGATTGAACAATTCGTGCTGAACGGCGTGCGCGCCGCGCGTCTGCCCGCTGAACGCAGGGTTGCAATGGAACAACAGTTCCAGGCTGAAATGGCTGACCTGCGGCAGGAACTTTTCAGCTAACACAAAGCCTGGCGCCCAGGCTGAACACCACTTATTTTTGAAAGAGAAACACCCCTTGAATCAGGTCGTCATCATTCGTTGTTTTACGTGCCTTGTCCTGCTGCTTGTCTGTCTGTTTACGCCGCCTGGTGTGCGGGCACAGGATGGCGAGAACAGTGATCCGGCTGACCCGAAGCCGGGTCTGGCGCTGCCAAAGGTTGAGCGTCCGCCGACGCTCGAAGACTTTCTGGACATGAAACCCGGCGGTGAATTTGCAGGCCGTCTGTCAAAGGCCGAAGGTTTTATTCAGCAGCGCCCGAAGGACGGCGAACCGGCCACGCAGCGCACTGAGGCTTATTTCTGTTACGACGACAAGAACCTCTATGTCATCTGGCTCTGCTTCGAGACTGAACCTGACAAGATCAGGGCGCGGCTGGAGCGGCGCGAAAATGCCTTTGATGATGACTGGGTTGAAATCACGCTCGATACTTTTCGTGATCAGCGGCGCGGTTATGTATTCGCGTCAAATCCGCTCGGCGTGCAGGCCGAAGCGATCTGGTCTGAAGATGCCCAGGGCGAGCGTCAGCAGGGGGCGGACTTTTCCTTCGATACGGTCTGGTATTCGCGGGGCAAACTGACCGACCAGGGCTATGTGGTCTGGATGCAGATTCCGTTCAAGAGCCTGCGCTTTGCGAGCGCCTCGCCGCAATCGTGGGGCCTCACGCTGCTGCGCGTGATTCCGCACGCAGGCAATGAATGGTCCTACTGGCCGCGCGTGTCGAGCCGCGTGCAGGGGCGGCTGACGCAGGCCGCGACCGTGACCGACCTCAACAACATTTCGCCGGGCCGCAATATTCAACTGATTCCTTACGGTTCGTTTCGGTCGTTTCGCGCGCTGGATGAACGCGACGCGGCGCGCCCGCGCTTTGTGAGCGACCGCGAATTCGACGGCGGCGTGGACGCCAAGATTGCTCTGAAGGAAAACCTGGTGCTCGATGTCACGGTCAATCCTGATTTCGCGCAGGTCGAATCGGATGAGCCACAGGTGACCGTCAATCAGCGGTTTGAAGTTTTCTTTCCGGAAAAGCGTCCGTTCTTTCTCGAAAATTCTGATTTCTTTCGCACGCCGATCAATCTGGTCTTCACGCGGCGCATTGCCGACCCGCAGTTCGGGGCGCGACTGACGGGCAAGCTGGGGCGTTATTCGCTGGGCGTGATGGCGATTGACGATCAGTCGCCGGGGCGCAGCGTGCTGCCGGGTGATACGCTCTTTGGCAAACGCGCGATGTTCGGCATCGTGCGCGTCAACCGCGACATTCTGAAACAATCGTCAATCGGCTTTATTTATACTGACCGCGAACTGGCCGGCAGTCATAACCGCGTGGGCGGCATTGACGGGCGCTTTCGGCTCAATGCCAACTGGGTGGCGCGCTTTCAGGCCGTCACGAGCGTCACGAGAGAAAATGATGGCAGTCGCCTCGCCGGTCCGGCTTATGATTTCAGCCTTGAACGCAGCGGGCGCAAGTTTCAGTACAATTTTCAATACAGCGACCGCAGCCCCGGCTTTCGCGCGCTGACCGGATTCATTCCGCGCACAGATATTCGTCACTTTCAGTCCACGGTCAATTATCGCTTCCGGCCTGAAGGACGGATTCTGACTTCGTGGGGGCCGCGCTTCAATCAGGAAGCGACCTTCGATCATCGCGGCACGCGGCTGGACTGGTTTGTGACGCAGTCGCTCAACTTTGAATTTACCGGACGCACGGATGTGCGCATCATGCAGGGTGACAACCGCGAACGATTGCGCCCGCAGGATTTTCCAGGGCTGACGCGCAGTCTGGATTTTTCCAGTCCGTTCAGGGGCCTGATCCTGAGTTCGTCTTATCTGCCGCAGGCGACAGTGGAGGCCGAATACTTTATTTATCCGGGCATCAACTTTGCGCCGCCCGCAGGCCGCGAGCCGTTTCTGACCAACCGCTCGAATCTGACGCTGACGCTGACGCTGCGTCCGCTCAGGCCGCTGCGCGTGGACCACACGTACATTCTGTCGCGGGCGATTGATCGTCCGACCGGAGCGAATATTTTCAATAACCATATCATCCGCTCGAAATTCAACTGGCAGTTCAGCCGCGAGTTGTCATTGCGCACCATCGTGCAATACAACGCCGTGCTGGCCAATCCGGCGCTGACCTCGCTGCCGACGACGAAAAATTTCAATGCTGATTTTCTGATGGCGTGGCAGCTCAATCCGGGCACGGCGTTGTATGTCGGTTATAACAGCAACCTGCAAAACCTTGATCTGATTCAGACGCCGCTCGGCGCTGACATCACGCGTTACCCGAATCGCTTTATCAATGACGGCAAGCAGCTATTCATCAAACTGTCGTGGCTCTTCAGGCTGTAAAGCGCCACGCAAACAAGGAGCCTTCACAAGGAGTAACAAGGAGCGCAGGCGTCCCGCCTGCCTGCTTTCAAGCAAAGGCCGTTTGCCGCAAGACCGGCAGGCGGGACGCCGGCGCTCCTTGTGGCGCTCCTTG
>CAYWDW010000066.1:1515-5450 GCA_964457105.1 uncultured Heliobacteriaceae bacterium | reverse complement strand
TAACCGGCGAATATTTTCTGACGGAGGCTGATCGGATGAAATCACAATGGCGTGTGGCTCTGTGCTTACTGGTGGTCTGGCTGATGGCGGTCAGTGTCTCGGCGCAGTCATTCAATATCGAACGACTGGCAGCGGAACTGGAACCTGAAATCAAACGCGCGATGAGCGAAGGCAACATTCCGTCCTGCACGGTGGCGCTGGTGGCGGGTGAGCGCATCGTCTGGACGGGAGCTTATGGTTACTCGAACGTGCGCGCCCAGGTGCCGGCCAGGACTGACACGGTCTATCTGATCGGTTCGACCTTCAAGGCGATGTCCACCGTCGCCTTGCTGCAACTGATGGAGCAGGGGCGCTTCAAACTGGATGATCCGGTCAATCGCTATCTGACCGCGTTCAAAATTCAGGGCGAAGACCCGCAGCAGCCCGTCACCTTTCGCCATCTGCTGACGCACACTTCGGGGATGCCCGCTGATTTCGGGCCGTTCCCGTTGTGGGGCGATCAGGCGCCGCCGAAGCTTGAGGATTATCTGAGCAGTTCGCTCAGAGTCACTGATGCGCCGCTCAGAAAAGTTGTGTATTCAAACATGGCCTATTCGCTCATCGGCTACCTGGTGCAGCAACTGTCCGGCGTGTCGTACCGGCAATACATTCAGGAACACATCTTCTCGCCGCTTGAAATGAACAGCACCGTCTTTGCGCTGACGCCGGAGATGGAAGAGCGGCTGTCAATCCCTTATGTCTTTGACGCCGCGACAAAGAAACAGATGCCGACACAGCGGCTGCGCGCGGCAGTGTGGCCGGCGGGCATTGTTTACGGCACCGTGACCGATCAGGCCAGATGGCTGATGGCGAATCTCAACCGTGGCACCTTCAAGGGACGGCAACTGATCAGCGCCGAAACGCACAATCAGATGCTGACGAAACAATACCCGCAGTTCAAAGGCCCGATTGAAGAGTTATGGGGCGGCGAGCAGGCAGGCTTCGGGCTGACGTGGTGGGTTGAGGACAGAAACGGCGAACGATTTTTCGCGCACAGCGGCAGCGTGCCTGGTTACACGGCCTTTCTGCTTGGCAATCGCGATCAGAAACTCGGCTTTGCCATTCTGACCAATGGCAACCGCGCACACAAACATCTGATCAGACTGGCTGACAAAGCCATTGCACTGCTCAGCGCGCAGAAACAAAAAGCCGCAGCTTCAGGCCGGTAACGGGGGCGTGTCTGGCTCACCTGGGCGCGGCTGCTTCAACACAGGTCGCTGAGCGATCCGGCGGCCAGGAAGCGGCGGATGGCGGCAGCCAGCAGCGGCGCGCTGGAAACCACCTGAAGCTGCGGCCAGGGCCGGGCCGGACGATGCACCGTGTCGGTCACAATGATCTCCTGCACGCCCGTCTCGTCCAGTCTTTCGCGCGCGCCGTCAACGAACAGGCCGTGTGTTGCCGCGACTTTAATTTCAGGTCGCGCTCCGGCGCGGCGCAGCGTCGCCACGCTTTCCACAATCGTGCCGCCGGTCGAAATCATATCGTCCACAATCACGCACGAACGGTCGCGCACCTCGCCAGCCAGATGCCTGATCTCAAGCTCGGTTCTGCTTGCGCGCCGCTTGTGCAGCACCGCGACCCCGGTGCCCAGCCGCTCGGCATAAGCGATGGCCATCTTCGCGCGCCCGACATCAGGCGACACGATGACCACATCGGGCGGGCAGCGCTGGCTGATCGCCTGGCTCAGCACGGGCAGCGCGGTCAGGCTGTCCACCGGAATGCGAAAGAAGCCTTCAATCTGTGGCGCGTGCAAATCCAGAGTGACCACATGACTGACGCCGACCGTCTGTAGCAGTTCGGCCACCATGCTGGCGGTGATCGGCTCGCGGCAGGCGTGCCGTTTGTCGGCGCGCGCATAACCAAAATACGGAATGATCGCGGTCAGATGAGTCGCCGAAGCCCTGCGGCAGGCATCGGCAAAGACGAGCAGCTCAATCAGGTGATCGTTGACCGGCGGCGAAGTGGATTGCACAAAAAAGACCTCGCGCCCGCGCACCGGTTCATCAAGCCGCACGGAAAGCTCGCCGTCCGGGAACCGCTCGACCGTGCAGGCACCGGGCGACACGCCGAGTTCGGCAGCAATGGCGGCGGCCAGATCCTGACTGGCTGTACCGCCGAAGATGATAAAACGATCAGTCATCTCGTGCGGGCTGCGGTGGTTCTGCATCGGTTCTTCCTTCTGCTGAGGCTTTCCTGTTGCCAGTGGTCGCGCGGCTCACGAGCCTGTAACAATTGCCTGGCCTCTCGTCCGTCGTGTTCTTCAAATCTCATTTGTCATCAAAAGGCCGCCAGGCGCGGGCGGGCCGCGCCTGGCTACCTGCTCAGCTATGGACGAGTTGCCGACGCAGTCTCTGGCTGCGCCAGCACCTGCATCAGCAGCGGCACGGTTGTCACCGCGCCCACGAGGACGAGCGTCCATCCGACCGCCCGCCGCGCGTCGTCATCAAGCCTGTCGGCGAGCAGCAGCCCCAGCCCGGCGCCGAGCATGCCGCGCGTGCCTGCGATGAGCGCGAGTTGTGGCAGGGTCACTTCCCGCTTTTTCATCGCCCGGTTCCGTCCGGGATGCCGCCCGGACTGGTCTGCCGGTCTGCCGGAAGCCTGCGCCTGATCGGGGTTCGTCAACTGTGCAAAGTTAATGATCCCGGATTCGCCGTGATCTTCGTAACCGGCGGCGCCACGTTCGCCCTGGCCCCACGAGGCCATCCCGTGCGTCCGGGCCTGCGGATCGTCCGGCAGCGGGCCGGACATCGGGTAAACGCCCGATCTGCCCACCTCGTCCGTGCGCCCCTGCCCGCCGCCCGGCAACCCGCTCTCGCGGCTGCTTTCCGGTCCTGTCTGCGGTATTTGTTGTCTCTGAGTTTTCATCATCTCCTCCCTTCAGCCGTCACGCGTCAGCTTGTAATCTCGATCTTGCGGCGTTGTTCTTCGCGGTGCGGTGAGGGCATCGTGATTTCAAGCACGCCGTCGCGGAAAGTGGCCTTTGCCTTTTCAGCATCGGCTCCTTCCGGCAGCGGAATGCTGCGATAGAAACTGCCGTAGCTGCGCTCGCTGTGATAGAAACCCTCGCGGTTCTCCTCGCGGTGCTGTTTGCGTTCGCCCTGAATGGTGAGCGCCTGATCGGTGACGTCTATTTTGACATCATCCTTGTTCAGCCCCGGCAGATCAGCGCGGACGATAAACTGACCGTTCTGCTCGCAGGCTTCAATTTGCGGCGACCAGCCGCCGCGTCCGAGTTCGCCCCAGCCGCGCGACATCAACCGCCCCGGCCCGAAGCCGAAATCCTCAAAGATGCGATCCATCTCGTCGGCGAAACGGTTCATTAGTGAAAACGGACTGGCCGACCAGGGCATCATCCCTGGCGATTCGCGGCGCGCGAGTCCGGCTGATTTTTCGTTCGGTTGTTGCATCGCTTCTCTTGCTTTAGCCATGGCTTTTCTCCTTCTTTTTAATTGCAGTTGTTCTGAACTGATGCGGTCGTACATGTGTGCGGAATCATTCCGCTGCGAGGCGCGCCACCGCTTCAAGCGCGCCCGGCTCTTCAAATAAGTGTGTTGCGCCGGGAATGATTTTTATCCCTTTACTCATACCGGAGCGCCTCTGCCCGTAACTGAACATCGCAAACAGGCAGGAATAATGAACGGGAGAACCTTTACCTGAAAGCTTGCAAGGCGAGTGCCAGTTGCGTCAGCGCGCAACGCGCCGGATTGAGCGACAGGAGTCATCCGGCGTCTTCATCCAGGACGTTTTTCCGGCGCGACTGTTTGTTATTTGCGCGCTCATTTGCGGGGCGGGTGATGGTGATTGCGGCGCGTGGTCATCAGCGATTGTGGCCTCTCCTTTGCAATAAACAGCAGTACGGCGTCCCGCTCATTGACGAGGGTTGAATTGCGCGGCTG
>CAYWDW010000066.1:0-1415 GCA_964457105.1 uncultured Heliobacteriaceae bacterium | reverse complement strand
GGCCCGGCGTCAACGTCCTGGTTATTTCGATCCGTCGGGCGCTGTCTGCCAGGGGGAGGTTAAGTTATGGATATTCAAATTCTCAGTACTGCTTTTGCGGAAGGCGCGCCCATCCCGGTGCAATACACCTGCGATGGCGACAACATTTCACCGCCGCTGCGCTGGGGCAGCATTCCAAAAGATTCGCAAAGCCTCGCGCTGATCTGCGAAGACCCGGATGCGCCGTCCGGCGTCTTCGCACACTGGCTGATCTTCAACCTGCCGCCGCTGGTTTCCAGTCTGCCCGAAGCGATGCCGGTGAGCGAGACGCTGGAAGAAAACGGCGCGGTGCAGGGGCACAACGATTTCAGCGAGACCGGTTATGGCGGCCCGTGTCCTCCGTCGGGCAGGCCGCATCGCTATTTCTTCCGCCTGTTCGCGCTCGACACGCTGCTGCCACTGGCCGCGGGCGCGAGCAAACAGGAACTGGAGCGCGCGATGCATGGACACATCCTGGCGACAGGGCATCTGATGGGAACTTATCAGCGCCGTGCCGGGCAAACTGCCCGGTAGCGCTGAGGCCCGAAAGAGTTTCATCGCGCTGCCGGGAGCAGGATCAATCGCATCAGGTGACAGACCAGGCCTGCATCAGGCTGCCCGCGCAATTTCTGCTCAGGTTACCGATTATTCATGACGATAAGGATGGAGTAGTTCCCGCCACACGTCAGCCGTGTGTTGTGACGCAGGATTGCCCCTTCTGACTGGTTGTCATGATTTTCAATCTGCTTAATCCCCTCAGGTCTGATTCGGGTTCAGCCAGGTCTGATCTTCTGCCGGGTCACAGTCAGCACATGCTGGCTGAACAGGTCAGACAGCTTTATCAGAACGCGCCGATCAGTCTGGCCGTTCAGATGCCAGGCATGTTTCTGATGGTCTGGACGCTGCGTAACGTCATTCCGCAGGCGCGGCTGCTGGTCTGGCTGAGCTGCATCGAAGCAGTCTTTCTGTTGCGCGTCGGTCTGGTCATGACTTATCGCCGCCGACAGTTTGCAGATGACGCGGACCGGTGGAAGGCGCGCTATCTGCTCAGCCTGTTTCTGTCCGGGGTGATTATGGGCAGCAGCGGCATTCTGCTTTTTCCGGCACAGTCACTGCCTCATCAGTTGCTGCTGCTGCTGGTTCTGAGCGGGATGGGGGCCGCCTCTTCGGCAACTTTATCGCCGGTGAAATCGGCCTTTCTGCTGTTTTTCATTCCGCTTCAGCTTCCGATCAACCTGTATCTTTTTCTGCTGGGCGATGAGTTTCACGTTGTCGCGGGCATCATGGCGCTGCTCTTTAATATGGTGCCGATCAGCACCGCGCTGCACTCGCACCGGACCCTGGTCGAATCACTGTATCTGCGGTTTGAAAACGAGGGTTTGATTGCGCACCTCTCA
>CAYWDW010000065.1:1876-12769 GCA_964457105.1 uncultured Heliobacteriaceae bacterium | reverse complement strand
TTTAATTTTTATAATATATTCCGCCGGGGGGGGTGCGCCCCGCTGCCCGCGTTTACTCCACCTCATATCTTTTCGGGGGGCCCGGCCCCCCCCCGCTCCCAGGGCAGGCGGCGTCAGTTCCATAATCCCTGACACAGGAGCAAAGATGATGAAAACCTGCCATCAATTCTTTAGGCCACGCCGGCGGCGGCTGCTGCTGGCGCTGCTGATTGTTCTCGGCGGCGTGCTGATGCTTTCGCCGCGCGAGTTTGCCGCCGCACAGCAAAGCGGCATTTATACCGAAGCCCAGGCGACCAGGGGGCAGGCGCTTTATGAAGCCCGCTGCGCCTCGTGTCACGGGCTGCGGCTCGAAGGCGGCTCGGCCTCGCCGCTTGCGGGCACGCGCTTTCTCAGCAAATGGGCAAAGGGCGACAAGACCGTTGACGATCTCTACTTCATCACGCACACGCAGATGCCTTACGGCGCAGGCGGCACGATGACCACGCAGCAATACATTGACATCGTGGCTTATCTGCTGCGCGTCAACGGCTGGCCGACCGGCAGCGGCGAACTCGCCGCCGATTCGGCCCGACTGAAACAGGTCAGCATCGTGCCGCAGGGATCGCTCAAAGATCAGGCGATGACTGCGCCTGCTGCCAATGAAGCAAAGACTGAAGCAAAGACCAGTGCGACGGGCACCGCGATGCCTTCATCAGCCGTGCCGGGGCAGGATGAACTGTCGCGCGCCGGAGCGAATTCAACCGACTGGCTGATGTCGAATCACGATTACAGCGGGCAGCGGTTCGTTGATCTCAAACAGATCAATCAGCAGAATGCCGCGACGCTGCGGCCCGTGTGCCTGTATCAGGCGGGCGACACCAAAGCCTTTCACACCAACCCGCTGGTTTATCGCGGCGTGATGTATCTGACGACTTCAACCTCGACCATTGCGCTCGATGCGACGACGTGCCGCGTGCGCTGGCGGCACAACTGGAGGCCGAAATCAATTGAAGTGCATCCGCCGAATCGCGGCGTGGCGATCAGTCAGGGGCGCGTCGTGCGGGCGACGACGGACGGCTATCTGTTCGCGCTCGACCTTGAAACCGGCAAAATGCTGTGGGAACGCAAGGTCGTCGCGGCTGAAAAGAACGAAGGCTCGTTCAATATGGCTCCGCTGATTTATGACAACCTGATTCTGCTTGGCCTGGGCATCAGCGAGCAGGGCGTCAGGGGCTGGGTCGGTGCCTTCAAACTTGAAAACGGCGATCCGGTCTGGCGCTTCAGGACGGTGCCTGCCGCAGGCGAACCCGGCGCTGAAACCTGGGGGCAGCCCAACGCGCTCGAACACGGCGGCGGGGCCGTCTGGTCGCCGCTGTCGCTCGATGCGCAGGCCGGATTGCTCTACGTGCCGGTGGCCAATCCGGCGCCCGACTTTCACGATGACGTCAGGCCGGGCGTCAATCTCTACACCAATTCGATGGTCGTGCTGGATGTGAAGACCGGCCAACTGAAATGGTTTTATCAGGCCGTGCCGCACGACACGCACGACTGGGACCTGACGCAGGTCAGCCCGCTTTTCACCGCGAAAGTCGCAGGCCGCAGCCGCAACCTCGTCGCCGTCACCGGCAAGGACGGCCTGCTGCACCTGCTGGACCGCGACAGCAAAGAACATTTGTCCGCAACTCCGGTGACGACGCGACTCAACACGGATATTTCAGTTCCCCTCAGCGGCCTTCGAGCCTGTCCCGGCGTGCTGGGCGGCGTGTTGTGGAACGGCCCGGCCTTCAATCCGGGAACCGGCCTGCTGTATGTTCCGGCGGTTGACTGGTGCGGCACTTACAAGAAAGCGCCTGAAGCGCGGTTTATCGAAGGGCAGGCTTACATGGGCGGCAGTTACGTGGGCGATCCGCCCGACAAGTCGCGGGGCTGGCTGACGGCGATTGATGCGTCAACGGGAGCCGTGCGCTGGCAGTACGAATCGAAGAAGCCCATGCTGGCGGCAGTGACGACGACTTCGGCTGATCTGATTTTTACGGGAGAAATGACCGGAGATTTTCTGACGCTCGATGCCCGCACCGGCAAGGTGCTGTACCGGTTCAATACCGGCGGGCTGATGAATGGCGGCGTGATTACCTATGCCATCAACGGCAAACAGTACGTCGCGGCGGCATCGGGCAGCGCCTCGGGTTTCTGGTTTGCGCCGCCGGGATCGTCAACCATCGTGATCTTTGCGCTGCCGGATAAAAACTCGTTCTGAAATCTCAGGGCTGACTTTGACGCGCCTGCAATTCCGTTCTGATCCGGCGTTGCCTGAGCTGAAGGCGATGAATGGCTGCTTTCATCAGCCTGGCGCGCTGCTGACACTGCTCGAATCTGGCAGCGTCAGGTGGCGCTTCAGCTTCCCGCAACGATCTGAGCAGCGCCTGCCAGAGTTCATCATCAACGGCGAAACTGCTCAGTTCGGCCTCTGCGAGTGCGGCTTCGAGCAGTGCCTGATGGTCGCTGGTATCCATGCTTTCAAATACCAGACAATCCGCGTGCCGCTGACCAGCGCGTCATCCTGAACGCCTGGCAGTCAGATTCAGCCGCCGACTGTTGCAACCCGATACACGGCGACGCCGCACAATCATTCGTGAGAATGCGCCTTCATTCGCGGCTGCTTCAATTCCGGTTCGCCGGTCAGGCCTGGGCTTTCTGCTCGACCGGCATCCGGCTTTCAGTCAGGGCTGACCGCAGCATCGAAAGCGCGGTGTAAACCACGACGACGATCACCAGCCAGCGCACGGCGGCGAGGGGCAGTGATTTGACGATCAGCGCGGCAATCAGCACCGCCGGAATGCCGCCAATGGCGAGGCCGAGCGCCGACTTCAGATTGTAGCTGCCCTTGCGAATGAACCGCGCACTGCCGACCGGCATCAGAAAGGCGCACGATCCCATCATAATCGGGAAGGCTGTCTTCGGATTCATGCCGAGCAGGCTGATCAGAATCAGGCAGGGGCCGTACAAGCCAATGCCGAGCGACATCAGCGCGCCGAGCATGAAATTTCCGGCAATGCCCAGCAGCAGCCGCGTGCCGGTCAGACCGAGCGCTTCGCCGCCGCTCGCCGTAATGCCAAGCTGTGAAGTCAGCGTCAGGGTCGCCGCAACGAGCAGGGCAATACCCATGCCGATCTGCACATTGCGGCGCGACCAGCCGGAGACGATGCCGGCGCCGAGCCACATGCCCAGCACCGAGGCCGCAATCATCAGCACCAGCGTCAGCAGGTCAACTTCGACGACGGCGATATAAATAAACGCCTGCGTGATGGTCGGCAGCGTGTGCCCGACATTGAGCGTGCCGGGAATGACTTCATCCCTGACCTTGTTCAGAAACCTGAACAGCGAGGTCGTTGTGGCAAATGAACCGATGCCGAGGGTGTCAAAAAAGTTCGTGACAAAACCGATGCCGGCATCAACCGGCCCCGGCGTCGCGGATTCGTCCTGGGCGCGGCGCGTGTGCCTGATGGCCAGCAGCCAGGTGATAAGGTAGAAAGCGGTGAAACCGCCGAGCGCAATAAAGAGCCAGGTTTTCATAGTCAGCATGGGCGTCAGCTTTGTTGGGGTTCCCTTCAGAAAAGTGTGGTGCGAGCGAGCAGATAGTATCGCCTTTCATCCGATTTATGAAGCCTGCGAGGCCCGGCAAGGAGAGGCTGAAACAAAGGGTAAGAATGGAACATTCAGCCACGAATGTTCGCGGATGGGGTTTGAACTGTTCAGCGTTGGAATAAAACGAAGACCCCCAGGCTCGAAATGACCGACCTGTTCCGGCTGTTCCGGTGCGCCTTGTGCAGCGGCGCCTGGGAGTCTGACAAGTTCATCACCAGGCAGCGTTATTGAAGACCCTGCCGCAGACGTCTGCTGAAGAGTCGTCAGGCTCAGGTTGCCTGGTTCGCGCGCCGCCGGATGACCGGCTCAGCAAAAATGAGCTGGTTGTCGCAGTTTTACAGATGACGACAATGCCTGGCGCCAGCGACTTACTTGCGGGCCGTATTGGTATTACGCAACGCTTCGCGCACGGAAAGCAGCACCCATTCGTTCAGCCGCTCATCCGGCAGCAGAGCCTGATTCGGCAGGCTGTAATCCAGCCCTTCCAGCCGCTTTTTGATGCCGCGTTCAATGCCGCCGTAAGACAACAGCAGCG
Source organism: uncultured Heliobacteriaceae bacterium (assembly GCA_964457105.1). Lineage (GTDB taxonomy): Bacteria > Acidobacteriota > Blastocatellia > RBC074 > RBC074 > DASRDU01. Next base: position 8,610 of record CAYWDW010000065.1, on the reverse strand, counting down.
GCACGACCAGCACACGGCGATTTTCTGCTTTGATGCTGGTGAGCAACTGCCGCAGTTCCGCTGTGGCCTGATCGCGGATCGGCGCCGGAGCATCGTCACGCACCGTCATAAATCGGAGGTCGCGGAACGGGCCGACGCGTTTCATCTGCTCGGCGAGCGAGGCCATATCTGCCAGCCATTTTTTATTTTCGTCTTCCGGCACCGGCCCGTGCGCAACCAGCACGACGGTTTCTTCCGACGGCTTCTGGCTGATGGCTTGCGCCCGGGCGAGTAAAATCCGAGCGACCAGCGGATGATGACCAAGCGCCCCCGTCATCCGCACCGGAACGGGTAAGTCAATCGGTTTCGTCGGATCGGAACTGTGTGATGCATGCTCTCCGCCGCCGTGACCGTGATTCATCCGGGCGAAGATCGCCAGATCTGGCGGAGCTTCGGAAATCATGCCGAGCAGGTATTGCGTCGAAGTAACCACGGAACTGTGCGGCGAGACAAAGAGCGGCACCGCCACAATTTCGCTGACACCTCGGCTGGCCAGACGATGGATGGCGGCTTCGATGTTGCCTTTGGTCGCCATGCCGAAAGCCACTTCGGTGGGATAAGTCCTGTCGGTCGCCTGCGCCAGCTTGTTGACTTCGTTGTTCCAGTCCGCATTGCCACCGTGCGCGAGGATCAGCACGCCCGGCTTGCCTGATGGGGGCGAAGCGTGATGAGAAGGATGGGCTGTTTGCGCCTGCACGATCAGACTGCCAAGCGAGAGGACAAAACCTGCGAATAACCTGCTAAATCGTCTTGTGTTCATTTTTCTTTCTCCGGTTTCTGTGATTGCTCACTGAGTGGTCTTCAGCGTTCACTTGCGTTCACCCGCCCACGTGAAGCGCATTCCAACGCGGAACGTGCGCCCCAGTTCGGTGCGATAAATCGGCAGCGGCGCGCCCGTCGCGCTAAGTTTGCCGACGTTCGGATCGCGGCTGTCGGTGAAGTTGTCCACCGAGCCAAAGAATTCGAGGCCGCGATGAATGCGCTTCGCCAGATAAAAATCCCAGTACATAAAGCCCGGCGGAATCACATCGGGCGTCACCGTCACTGCCCCGGTTTGCGCATTCGTCGTTACTGTGCCGAGCGTGTTGATCCATTTGCTGTAAAACGTGCCGCGCAGATTCCAGCGTAGTCCGAGCGATTGATTGCTCTCCCAGGCGAGCCGGATGTTGCCCTGATGCTTGTGGCGTCCGGTCAGCGGCAGTTGCATTTTCACATTCCGCGCCGAGAGGTTCGTGTAGGCTCCACCGAAATTGAAGCCGCGCGCCAGCAGCACATCGCCGTCCACTTCGACGCCCGTCGTGCGCGCTTCGGCAATATTCTGGTAAAGGAACAGCAGGCGATTCAGGGTCGGACGGAACAGCGACAGATCAATGCCGTACTGCTGCGACAGCGCGGTGAGCTGTTGCGAGGAGGTGACGAAGCCCAGACTGACGGCGTCAATCAGATTTTCGACTTCGTTGTAAAAGACATTGACGCCCAGCCGCGCGCGGCGATGACGCGAATTGAATTCGCCGCCAAGCTGGAACGAATTGGCTTTTTCAGGTCGCATCTGCGGATTGCCGATGACCTGGTAAAAATTGGTCGGGTTGAGGAAGCGGAAATAGAGTTGGCCGAGATCAGGCGCGCGAAAGCCGTGTCCATACGAGAAGCGCGCGCGGAACAGTTCGTGGACCCGCACATTGACGGCGGCTTTCGGCGAAACCGCGTTGCCGAAAATCGAGTTGTGATCGAAGCGTCCGCCGAGCGTTGCTGTGACGCGATTGCCGAAGCTGATCTTGTCCTGCGCGAAAACTGCGGCGGTGTCCATTTGATGGCCGCGATCATCCGCCAGCCGATTGATGCCGCGATAACGATCCGTCGTCCACTCCGCTCCGGCTTGCAGCAATTGATGCTCGCCGAGAATCGCGTTGACGGAGCCGTCCACTTTGCCGTAGCGCTCGAACAAATTGCTGTCGGGAATTCTGCCGTCGGGATATTGCGCGGTTGGCGCGCTCAGACGGTTGCTGCCGAGTTCGTCGAAGCGTGACAGATAGCCGCGCGCCTGGGCCGCCACACGGCTGTTGATCTGCCAGTCGCCCTGCAGGTTGTACGCCTGCGAATCTTCATCGGTGACGGATTCCTGATTGCCGAGTTCGCCGCGCGAACGCCCGCGCGCCTGGTTCCAGTAGCTGCGTCCCCAGCCGCTCAGACTGAAGTTCGGCGCAAATTTGTATTTCAATCTGGCATAGGCATCCGTGCGCCCGTAGCCTGCGCCCGTCGTGTCGAACGTGGTCGGCGTCAGATCGAATGGATTTTGTTTGTGCCGTTCGCCGCTGAAAAGCGCGCTGAACTTTTCGCCGCCGAAGCCGATGTCGCCGCGATAATCGGCGCGGCCCTGCGAACCACCCGATGCGGTCAGGTTCAATTCCATCGGCGCACGCGGCTCGCGCGTGATTTGATTGATGACGCCGCCAATCGCATCGGAGCCATAAAGCGCGGACGAGGCACCCTTGACGACTTCAATACTTTCGAGATTGCCGATGGATTGGCGATCCAGATTGAGCAAGCCGCTCTTGATGCCGCGCGCGCCGATCACTGGTTGCCCGTCAAACAGCACCAGCACCTGCCGCGAATCAATGCCCTGAATCTGTTCGCCGCCGCTGCCCGAATTGCCTGAATCTGTGCCGCGCCGCGTCAATACACCGGGCAATTCCTGCAAGACTTCGGCGACCGATTCATAGCCGGTGTCGCGGATGCGACTGCGCCCGATGACATCCACTTTGGTGTTGAGCGATTCGCGTAACTCCTCCTGCCGCGAACCGGAAATCACCGTGATGCGTTCGGCCAGCGCGCCGGGTTCGAGGCGCAGTTCAAGCGGTTCGCGGTTGGGCACGTTGATGACCAGTTGGGTGGCCGCAAAGCCGGTGAGCGTGGCCGTGATTTTATATTGCCCGGCATGCACCTCCGCGAAGGTGAAGCTGCCATCGGCAGCGGCAGTCATCACTCGTTCCAGACCCGTGCCGAGGTTTTGCAGCGTCACCGAGGCGCCCGGCAGCACGGCGCCGTTCACATCGGTCACGCGGCCTTGCAGCGCTTCGCGTTCCGTGCCCTGCGCCGTTTGTGCTGTCACGACCAGCGCCAGAAACCACAACGCCAGGCCGGATGTCATCAGCGTGAAAAGAGCTTTTGTGATGGTTTCACGACGAGAAGAGGAAACGAAAAAAGGGTTGTCCATACAATCTCCTGTCACAGCAATCAAGCCGGATTTGAAGTTCGCAGCAGGACGTGGCAGGATGCTTCCCGCACACCAGCCGCGAAGTTTCCAGAACAGACCGGGTGGTCGTTGCTTCAAAAGCCTTCGGTGTTACTGCACCGGAGGCTTTGCTGTTTTACTGCCTGTGACCAGGCTGCGTTGAGAGCTTCGCTGCGCTTCAGACCGGTTTGCATCGGAAGCTGTGTCCGGCAGGCGTCAGCAGAACAACGGGCATCTTTTGCCGCGAATCCGTCTGTCGGGGCTGAAGCATCTTATGAGTGAAACGGGCGAAGTCAGGGAAGCTTTCCTCCCAGTCAAAGACGATTGAGTTAGTGATGATATTGAAATTCGTTTTCAAAGAAGCGGGATAATATTCACTTGATGAATGGCTGTCAAGAATAAATTTTCAGGGGTCCGAACTTTCTGTTCAGGCGTGCGAGGCGCGATAAATATTCGGGCCGAGTCAGCATCGCAGGTGGTCTGATTTCAGGTTGTCGGCGTGAAATTACATCACGGTGAGTAACGGTCGGTTGCGAATGGAACAGTGCTTGCTCTTGATTCCTGTCGGAATGAACAAGGCCGCCACGAATGGACACGGGTGCGCGCAAATCAAACGACAGATATTGGCGGGCTGTCTCGATGCTTTTGTGGGTGTGCTGCGTGGTGAAATTTTTTCGGCTGCTGAGGGAGTGTGGCGGGCATGGTCAATGATGAGATTGCCGCAATTTTTGAGCGTCTGGCGCAGGTGCTGACTTTTCAGGGGAAAGACCACTTTCGCGCGCTGGCCTATGGGCGCGCGGCGGTGTCATTGCGCAGCCTGGAGCAGGATGTCAGCGAACTGGCGCGCTCCGGCAGGCTCGGTGAAATTCCCGGCATCGGCCACGATCTGTCCGTGCTGATTGAGGAATATCTTGCGACCGGCCACATGCGCCGCGCTGAGCGCGCAATTGCTGCCGTGCCTGCCGGGGTCCTTGACCTGCTGGCGATTCCGGGCCTGGGGCCGAAAACGCTGGCGCTGATTTATCACCGGTTCCACCTCAAAAACATTGACGACCTGAAGCGACTGATCGCCAGCGGCGCGCTTCAAAGCCTGCGCGGGTTTGGCGAGAAAAAGATTGCCAGCCTGCAACGCGGCATCGAACTGTGGCAGGCCGGGCAGCAGCGTCTGCTGCTGAGCGTCGCGCTGCCCATCGCCGAAAAGCTGCTGACTGAAGTGCGCCAACTGCCCGGCGTCACCCGCGCTGACATTGCCGGTTCGGTGCGTCGCCGCCGCGAAACCATTGGCGACCTCGATCTGGTTATCGTGTCAGACCACAGCGCCGAGGTCCTCCGCAAATTTGCCAGACTGCCGTCCGTCAAACAGGTGCTGGCGCAGGGCGCAACGCGGGCGACGGTGCTGCTTGACGACAGGCTGCAGGTTGATGTGCGCGCCGTGCCGGCTGAATCATACGGCGCGGCGTTGCAATATTTCACCGGCGCGCAGCCGCACACCGTCCGCCTGCGCACGCTGGCCCAGGCGTGCGGGCTGAAGCTCAATGAATACGGGTTGTTTCGCGGCGATCAGCAGCTGGCAGGCCGGGATGAAGAAGAACTTTATCGCGCGCTCGGTCTGACCGTGATGCCGCCCGAATTGCGCGAGGACCGGGGCGAGATTGAAGCCGCGATGAAAGATCACCTGCCGAAACTGGTCAGCCTTGATGACCTGCGCGGCGACCTGCACATGCATACGTCGTGGTCTGATGGCGCGGCGTCAATCGCGGAGATGGCCGATGCGGCAGCGCAGTCTGGTTATGATTACATCGCCATCACCGACCACACCGCGTCAGCGCGCATTGCGCACGGGCTGGACGTGGCGCGGCTGGAAGCAAAGATGGCTGAACTTGATGAACTTCGCGCGCAGCGTGGCCGCCGCAAACCGCGCCTGCTGCTCGGCGCTGAAGTTGATATTCTGCCGGACGGGCGGCTTGATTATCCCGATGCAGTGCTGGCGCGGCTGGATGTCGTCGTAGCTTCGCTGCACAGCGCGTTCAGGCAGAGCCGGGACCGGATGACCGGGCGGCTGCTGGAGGCGATGGCCAATCCTTATGTCCACATCATCGGGCATCCGACGACGCGCCTGATTGGCCGCCGCGATCCGGTTGATTTCGATTTTGAAAAGATCGTGCAGGCAGCGGCTGACACGGGCGTGGCGCTTGAAATCAACGGCGCTCCGGGGCGGCTGGATTTGAGCGATCAGATGGCGCGCACGGCGCAGGCCGCCGGGGTGCGGCTGGCCATTGATTCAGACGCGCACAGCGCCGCGCAACTGGCGAATGTGCGTTACGGAGTCTTTCAGGCGCGGCGCGGCTGGATCACGGCAGATTCAGTCGTCAACACCTGGCCCTGGGCAAAATTCAATCAATGGCTGCAACAGCGCCGTCATCATTCGCCAGGCGCGAGTCGGGCGCGAATTGTGCGCGCGCCCTGAGCCGGTTATTCCTTCGGCAGGTATTGCCCGATCAGCAGGTCATACACTCGCGCGCCGAGGACGCCGCCAATCAGCGGGCCGACAATCGGCACCCAGAACCAGTAATTCCCGGCGCGAAAAACTTCGCCGCCCCAGCCTGCCACCAGCGTGAACAGGCGCGGCCCCAGATCGCGCGCCGGGTTGATCGCATAGCCGCAGTTGAAGCCCATCGTCATGCCCACCAGCACGACCAGCAGACCCACCAGCAGCGGGCCGATATTGGCTGACGGCGCAAGGTTGCGCGCATCGCCAATGGCGCAGATGACCAGCAGCAGAAAAGCCGTGCCGATAATCTGATCGAGCAGCCCGCCCATCGTTGACAGGTAAGGTTGCGGATAAGTCGCAAAGATGCCCGCCGTCGCCATCTGCCGCGTCCCGCCATCAAAAGCATTGAAAGCATCGCGGTACAAAATGAAAGTAATCGCGGCGCCGGCAAAAGCTCCGGCAGTCTGGGCGATCCAGTAAGGCAGCACCCTGCGCCAGCTCAGCGCGCGGCGCATCGCCATTGCCAGCGTCACCGCCGGATTGAGATGCGCGCCCGTCACGCCGCCTGCCACATACACCGCCATCGTCACGCCCAGGCCCCACGCCAGGTTGATGGACAGGTATTGCCCGTTCTTTTCCTTGCTCAGCAGCACCTGCGCGACAACGGCAGTGCCGAAGGTGAGCATGACCAGCGTGCCCAGAAATTCAGCCAGTAGTTCCCGTTTCAGTTTGAGTGATTCCATGTTGATTGTGCGAATTGAATGATTGGATGAAGCCGAACCGTGAGCCTCAGCACAATGACCTTAGAGCAGATTGCGATTGCCTGTACAGCAACAATCGCTGGTTCAGTACGCGAGCGTGAGCGAGCGCCCCCTGAGCGGGGGGTGCGGGGGGGGGGGCCGCCGCGCCGGGAGTCAAGAAACCCAACACCCGAACTGGGGTGGTGGGGGGGGGGGGGGGGCCCCGCCGGCG
>CAYWDW010000065.1:0-1866 GCA_964457105.1 uncultured Heliobacteriaceae bacterium | reverse complement strand
ACCAAACATTTCCTTTCGTTCTGGTTCGTCTGCCCCCAAACCAAAATAGGGTTGTTACCGCCCCGGCGGGGCCGCCCCCCCCCCCTGCACTACGGATCGGGCGCTCGCTCACGCTCGCGTACTGAACCATACACACAACTGCAATCTGATCTGAGGCCATTGCGCTGACGCTCCCCGGTCCGGCCCCGGAGTTGTTGTTACTGCTGCGTGACCGGGCGGCGAATGGCCACGCCGGGTTTCACATTTTCGACCAGGCGGCCATCACGCACGACCGGCACCCCGTTGACGATGACGTGCATGATGCCTTCGGAATACTGCGCGGGATTTTCAAACGTGGCGCGATCAATCACGCGGGCCGGATCAAAGATTGCCAGGTCGGCATCAGCGCCAACTTTGATGCGTCCTTTCAGGCGCATCATCGGGACGGCTGTTTCCAGCCGCTGCGCCGGCAGCAGCGACATTTTGCGAATGGCCTGCAGCAGCGAGGTGGCCTGCTGCTGGCGCACGTAATAACCCAGCACGCGGGCATAAGTGCCGGCGCCGCGCGGGTGGCCTTTGCCATTGGCAAGCATGCCATCGCTGGCGACGATCACCAGCGGGCTGGCTACGGCGAGGCGCGAAATCTCTTCGGGAATCGAATGCCCGATCACTGAACCGCCCTGCTGCCGGTAGCGCGCGAAGCTTTCAGCCGTCAGCCGTTCACCCGTCGCCACCCATTGCAGGTCTTTGTAAGTCATGCCGAGTCGTTCCTGCCAGCCCTCGTCATAAATGGCCGAATCAAGGTTGGTCTGCGTGGCCGTGTAAGGATAAGCCTCCGTCGTGACATCCAGCCCGCGCTGGCGTGATCCTTCGATCATTTGCAGGCACGTCGCCGTCTGCCGCAGACAGGTGCTCGTCAGATGCACGACGTGCAGCGCAGCGCCGGTCGCGGCGGCATCGGCAATGACTTCCTGCAACGCTTCAATCGCGCTGCCGGGTTCGACGGCTCCGGCGTGGCGCAGGTGTACGTAATTCGCCACGCCGCGTGAGGCCGCGAGGCGGAACAGTTCAAGGATTTCAGTCCGCGTGGTCAGCGGCACATAGTTGATGCCGAAGCCGATGCCGAGCGCGCCTTCGTCAAGTCCGCGCTGAATCAGTGCAGTCACCTGCCTGACTTCATCCGCCGTCGCGCGTTTCGTGACGGCGTGATCGCGCGGCAGAAAAGTTCCGGTGTCGCGCAGCACCGCCATGCGCGCTGGAATGTGGCCGACCGTCGCGCCGAAGTTGATGAGCGATGTGCCCTCGCGGGCGGCATACCACGCGGCGACGGGCGAAGCGCCGACTTCCATTTCCAGGGCTGTGGTCACGCCGTCCATCGCCTTGTAGCGATAGTTTTCATCGGTCTGCCCGTGCGAATGCAGATCAATGAAACCGGGCGCAATCACCAGTCCGGTGGCGTCAATCACGGTCGCGCCACGCAGCGGAGTGCGCGAAATCGCCGCAATCGTTTTGCCGCGAATGCCAACATAGCGCACCGCATCGAGGCCGGATTCAGGATCAATGACGCGGCCACCGGCGAGTACCAGATCGAACCCGGCGCGCTGTGCCTGGCCCTGCTGTGCCGGGCTGAACAGGAGCAGCAGCGCCGCGCCCGCCGCGCGAAACAGAAGATGGCCGGAAAACGGCGAAAGACGGAGCATCCTTTCCCCTTTCGATGATGACTGTGTTGAGCAGGACGACAGAACCGGCGATAACTGCCGCGATGAGTTGATTAGCCTGGCTGCGGACTGAGCAGCACAGGCGGCGTCATCCTACTATTCATCGCCGGGAGCGGCAAGCGACTCTGAACCGTAGCGCGCGCCTGGGTCCGCATCGCTTCCAGCGTGC
>CAYWDW010000064.1:0-12882 GCA_964457105.1 uncultured Heliobacteriaceae bacterium | reverse complement strand
CGGTTTGCTGATGCGTGCGACCTGCACCCGGAACAGTACAGGGAGCGGTAGCGACCTGGTGCCTCCGGGGGTACGCCTTCAACGGAGCCAGGTCGCTACCGCTCCCTGTACTGTTCCGGGCGCACGCAATTGAAAACCGCTATAATTCAATATCATTACCCCCCAGCCCGCGCGCGACTGTTCTCAGGCGGTGCAGCGCCGTCTGTTTCTGATTCGGTCAGAGTCGTCACCGACCACTTCATACGAGCAGGCAAAGCGAGTGCCGCGCAGGCGCCGGGATGCCTTCAGACGCAGCCGCGCCGCGGCGTTTCTGGCGCGTCAGGCGACGCTGAAGCAATCTTTGACAAGGCCCGGACCACCGCTTACACTGCCGATTTACTGCTCACACGCAATTGTTGTCAGGGGAGTACGCTGGTGCCTTCAACTGCTGTCAATCAGTCCAGCCTGCCGGGTCGCCCGTCGGTCAGACCGCTGATCGGAATCACTGAGCGGCTGGATCTGAAGGAAAATACCTTTTATCTGCGACGTTATTACGCCGAAGCTGTCGCGGCTGCCGGAGGCATTCCGGTGCAGATTCCGCTGATTGCTGACCGCGCCCTGCTCGCGGCGCTCGCGGCCCGCCTTGACGGGCTGCTGCTCTCAGGCAGCAACAGCGATGTTGACCCGGCGTGTTATGGCGAAGAGCCGCTGCCGCGCCTCGGTACGGTCATTCCTGCACGCGATGAAACCGATCTGATCCTGCTCGGCCTGGCGGAAGAGAAAAAGCTGCCGGTGCTGGGCATCTGTTTCGGGATGCAGTCGCTCAATGTCGCGCGCGGCGGCACGCTATATCAGGATCTTGAGTCGCAATTGCAGGGCGCGCTCAAGCACGAACAGGGCAGCGCGTATGATCGCGCCTCGCACAGCCTTCGCATCGAAGCGGATTCGATCCTCGCGCAACTGGCCGGGGGCAATGCGGCCCGCGTCAACAGCAGTCATCATCAGGCCATTAAGGAAGTCGGTCAGCACCTGCGCGTGCTTGCGCGCGCGCACGACGAAGTCATTGAAGCCGTCGCTGACACCCGCCCGGATCGTTTCGTGCTGGGCGTGCAGTGGCATCCTGAAATCGCGTGGGAGCGGGACCCGCTGTCGCAGGCGATTTTTGCGCAGTTCATCGCTGCCTGCGGTTCGTGACGAACCGGAACGGATAACGACGGGATGGACAAACAAGACAAGCGGACAATCTCGCTGCTTTCGACGGCGCATCTGGTGCTGGATTCTTATTCCAGCTTCATCTTTCAACTGCTGCCGCTCGTCGCCCTGAGGCTGAAACTGTCACCGGCTCAGGCCGGCTGGATTCCGCCGATTCTGACCATCAGTTCATCGCTGATGCAGCCGGTTTACGGGATGATTTCGGATCGGTATTTGAAACGGTCCATGTCGGTGTTCGGGCCGCTGGTGGCGGCGGTTTTTTTGTCGTGCATCGGGCTGGCCTCGTCGGTGCCGATGCTGCTGGCCATCATCGTCCTCGGCGGCGTTGGCGTTGGCATGTTTCACCCGCAAAGCGCGGCGCTCGTGTCGCGGGCAGCGGTGGCCGAAGGGGGGAAACATCAGGGGCTGGTGATGTCTGTCTTTTCGTCAGCCGGGACGGTGGGTTACGCGCTCGGCCCGATCATCATTGCCGCGATGGTTGGCGCGGTCGGGCTGGAACACACCTGGTACACGATGGGCTGGGGCGTGGCGATGTGGCTGCTGCTGGTGAAATTCTGCCCGGCGCTTGAACGAAAGGAAAAGCCCGCCGATGCGCCGACGCTGAGCGAAGCGTTGCGGGCCGCGTGGGTGCCGCTGACGCTGCTCTATTTTGCGGTGGTGCTGCGCTCGGCGGTGTCGGTCAGCATTCAGACTTTTCTGCCGTTTCTGCTGCGGCACAACAGCGTGCCTGAAACGACGGCGAGCCTGATTCTGGGCGGCTTTCTCTTTTTTGGCGGAGTCGGCGGATTTTTCGGCGGCACGCTGGCTGATCGTTTCGGGGCGCGGCGCGTTTCGATGGTGGCCATGCTGCTGGCGACTCCGCTGCTGCTCGTGGCGCTTTCAATGCACGGCGCGACGGGGTACCTGCTGCTGATGCTTGGCGGCACGCTGCTGAACCTGCCGATTCCGGTCAGCGTCGTGATGGCGCAACGACTGGTGCCGGACGGGGCAAGCACCGTTTCAGCCCTGGTGATGGGCTTTGCGTGGGGCGCGGGCGCGCTGCTGGCGCCGGTGACCGGGGTGATGAGCGTGCGCTTCGGTTTTGTCAGCGCGCTGATGGTGATGGCGGTGCTGCCGCTCGCGTCAGCCGTGTTGCTGTGGCGCTATCCCAAAGATGTAATTCACGCCAGAGCCGCTGCGGTGAATGTCGCTGACAAGGCGCTGGCCGCCGGTGATTGATCAAAAGGATCAGTCGTCAGTTGCGGTGTGATGACTCACACGCTGCTTTGCGCCGCTGAGTCTCTGCGGCAGATGGACGCGACCGTTTGCCACCACAGAGGACACAGAGGCGCACAGAGGTTTGGCTTGTTGCTCTGTGTACCTCTGTGCCCTCTGTGGTGATGAGGCGTCAGCCATCATCGGCAGCAACTGACTACTAACTACTGACAACTGACAACTGTTTTTATGGGACTTTTCTGGAAACGTAAAAGTGGCAGTGATTTTATTTCGCTCAATCTGAACAGCCCGCCGGAGCCTGAAGCGGTTGCGCCTGCGCCGGTCGAACCGGTCCAACCCGCGCCTGCACCACCTGCGCCGGTTCAGCCTGCGCCGCCGGTTGCTGAACCGGTGACGGCCAGGCAGCCTGAACCGGAACCGGTTCAGCCCGTGATGCCGCCTGCGCCGGTCAAGCCGCCGGTGACGGCGCCGCCGCCGGTCGAAAAGCCGGTGGTGAAACCTGCGCCGGTGGTGACGGCAGAACCTGAGCCGGTCGAGGATGAAAACTTTCTGCGCCGCTTTCGTCGCGCTGTGACCAAAACGCGCGAGAACCTGGCCGGGCGAATCGAAGATGTTTTCAAGGGCAAACGGCAGATTGACGCGCAGACGCTCGAAGAACTCGAAGAAGCTCTGATCGGCGCTGACATCGGCGTGCAGACGACGCTGGAAATCATCGAGGACGTGCGCCGCCAGGTTGATCGCAAACAACTGAGCGATGTGGGCGAACTCAGGCGCGTCATCAAACAGCACCTGCTCGACATTCTGGAAAAAGCGGCGCACGCGCGCGGGGTGGCTTCTGAAACGAGCGTCCCCGATGACGTGCGGCCTTACGTGATGATGATTGTCGGCGTCAACGGCGTCGGCAAAACGACCACGATTGGCAAACTTGCGCAACGCATCCGCGCCGAAGGCAATGACGTGCTGATCTGCGCGGCTGACACCTTTCGCGCTGCCGCTTCAGATCAGCTTGCCGTCTGGGCCGAACGCGCCGGAGTTCCGCTGATTCAGCAGAAACAGGGCACCGACCCGGCAGCCGTCCTCTTCGATTCATTGAAAGCCGCCCGGGCGCGCAATTCCGATGTGCTGATCGTGGACACTGCCGGACGGCTGCACAACAAATCGAACCTGATGGCCGAACTGGAAAAGATGAAACGCATCGCCGCGCGCGAAGTGCCGTCCGCGCCGCACGAAACGCTGCTCGTCATTGATGCCGTCACCGGTCAGAACGGCCTGAGCCAGGCCCGCGAATTTATGAAGGCGGCGGATGTCACCGGACTGGTGCTGACCAAACTTGACGGCACGGCCAAAGGCGGCATCGCCGTCGCCATCGCCAAGGAACTCAACCTGCCGATTCGTTACTGCGGCATCGGTGAAAAAGCGGATGATCTGGTCGTCTTCGACCCGCACGCTTACGTTGACGGATTGTTTGAATGAGGTGAAGCCATGACTGTTCAGGAAATCATTGCCGCTATTCCTGCGCTCTCATTTGAGGAACGGGTAACGGTTTTGCGAGTGTTGACGCAAAGTCTGCGCAGTCCCAACAAGCAGAAAAACTATCGGGGCGTTCCTGCCAGCGAACTACGCGGCCTGCTGAAGACCGCCACACCTGCGCCAACGGATGATGAAATCGGAGAGGCATACACAGATTATCTGATGGAAAAGTATCAATGATGCGGGTTCTGAAGGATTTCAGGAATTCGCCGCTGACTGTCTTCTCTCCTTCGGAGTTCCTTATCTACCTCAATACAAGCCAGGCGAATGACTGATCTCGAATATATTCAACTCACCCTTGAACTCGCTGCCCAGGGCGCCGGCCTGGTCAGTCCCAATCCCCTTGTTGGTTCTGTCGTCGTCAGCGACGGCGTCATCGTCGGGCGCGGCTTTCATCGCTTCAATGACGTGAAGCACGCTGAGGCCTGGGCGCTCGATGAAGCCGGTGAACGCGCGCGCGGGGCGACGGTCTATGTCAGCCTTGAACCCTGCTCGCATCAGGGCGACGGCAAACGCACGCCGCCCTGTGTGCAGGCGCTGATTGATGCCGGAGTGCAGCGCGTCGTCGCGGCCACGATTGACCCGAACCCGAAAGTCAACGGGCGCGGTTTTGAAATGCTGCGGCAGGCCGGCATTGAAGTCAGCGTCGGGCTGATGGAACAGGCGGCGCAGCGGCTCAATGAAAAGTATACGAAGTTCGTCACCACGGGGCTGCCCTTTGTCCATTTCAAAACCGCCTGTTCGCTGGACGGGCGCATAGCCACGCGCCGCGGCGATTCCAAATGGATCACGGGTGAAGCGGCGCGACAGGCCGGCCAGGCGCTGCGCCACACTGCTGATGCCATTCTGGTCGGCGTCGGCACGGTGCTCTCTGACGATCCGCTGCTGACTGATCGGACGAATCAGCCGCGTCATCGCCCATTGGTGCGCGTCGTGCTTGATGCCGGGCTGCGCACGCCGCCTGGTTCACAACTTGTGCAATCGGCCCGTGAATGGCCGCTGCTGATCTTTGCGGCCCGGCAGGAACTGATTGATAACATGGGCTTCCCGATCTATTCCGATTCCGGCGGCACGACCGACGAACGACAGATGGCCTTTGAAAATCGCGGCGTCGAAGTCGTCAGAGTCGCGTCGGACGGCGGCCTGCTCAATTTGTCGCAGGTGCTGATGGAACTTGGACGGCGGAACCTGACGAGCGTGCTGGTCGAAGGCGGCGCGGAAGTGGCCGGGTCCATCATCGAGCAGCAACTGGCCGACAAGGTGACTTTTTTCATTGCGCCGAAAATCATCGGCGGGCGTGAAGCCGTTCCGGCAGTCGGCGGGCAGGGCATCGCACGACTCAGCGAGGCGCTGCAACTTGACGATGTCACCGTGACGCCGTGCGGCAGTGATTTTGAAATCACCGGCTACGCGCGTCGTACTCCGGCCTGAACAGCTCACAGGTTAAATGACTGACTCCTGGCTCCTGCTGCCTGATTCCTGTTTCTGGAAAAAATGGAATCAGGAATCAGTCAACAGACAAGTCGGAACAGCCGATGCAGGCCAAACGCAAACTCGGACAAAACTTCCTCACCGGGACGCATTATCCTGGACGCATTGTCAGAGCGGTTGCGCCGCAGGCTGATGAAACCATCATCGAGATCGGGCCGGGACACGGCGCGCTGACGCAACTGCTGATTGACAGCGGCGCGCGCGTGCTGGCCATCGAACTCGACCGCGACCTCATCCCCGTCCTGCGTTCCCGCTTTGCTCATCACCGGAACTTTCATTTGATTGAAGCCGACGCGCTCACCGCTGATTTCGGCGCGCTGATGGCGCCTGCGGTGCGCGCCAGGGTGGTGGCGAACCTGCCTTACAACGTGGCGACTCCGATTTTGCAGCGGCTGATCGGGCAGCGCGCCTGCCTGACGGACCTGACGCTGATGTTTCAGCGCGAAGTGGTCGAACGGCTGACGGCGCAGCCGGGAGGCCGTGAATACGGTTACTTGTCAGTGCTGACGCAGTTTTACTGTCGCGCTGAAAAACTCTTTGACGTGCCGCCCGGAGCGTTCAGGCCCGTGCCTGCCGTCGTGTCAAGCATCGTCAGGCTGACGGTGCGCGAGCAGCCGGCCTTTCTGGTGCGGGATGAAAAGTTTTTTGAGCAGGTGGTGAGCGCGCTGTTTGCGCAGCGGCGCAAGACGATTCTCAATAATCTGAAAAACGCGCGCGGGCGCTTGTCTCTGGCTGATGACGAACAATTACTGGCCGCGTTACGCGAGGCCGGCATTGACGCACAGCGGCGCGCCGAAACGCTGACGCTGGCTGAACTGGCGCGCCTGAGCGACTGGCTCTTATCGCGGAAGTCGGAAGTCGGGAGTCGGAAGTCGGAAGTCGGAAGTCGGAAGTCGGAATGAAGAGAGGCCGCAGTCTCGCTGCTTCCTGTCATCTGCCATCTGTCATCTGCCATCTCGCTTTCAGCTACCGACTACCGACTACCGACTTCCTTTGAAACTCGCGATAAGAATCTCTGCGCGCTGATCGGGCTTTGAGTTATACTGCCCGTCCATTTTTTGGAGTGAAAGAGACGCATAAAGCATGCCCACAGACAGATTAGAGATTACTCCCCTGGGCGGTCTGGGTTTTTTCGGAATGAACATGACCGTCTTCCGCTGCCAGGATCAGATCATCATTGTGGATTGCGGGATGATGTTTCCCGATGAAGATCTGCTGGGCGTGGATATTGCCATTCCCGACCTCACCTACATTGAAGCTCACCGCGATGAAATTGTCGGCATCGTGCTGACCCACGCGCACGAAGACCACATCGGCGCGATTCCGTTTCTGCTGCAGGCCGTGAATGTGCCGATCTATGCGACCGGCTTCACCATCGGCCTGCTCGAAGGCAAACTGCAGGAGTTCGGCCTGCTCGATCAGACGGCCATTCATCGCATCATTCCGCGCCAGAGTTTTGAGATCGGGCCGTTTGAAATCGAATTCATTCGCGTGTCGCATTCGCTGGTGGATTGCGTCGCGCTGGCCATCACGACTCCGGTCGGCGTGGTGATTCACACGGGCGATTTCAAGGTTGATCTGACGCCGGTGCAGGGCGATGCCATTGACCTGAAGCGACTGACTGAATACGGCGACAAGGGCGTGCTGGCGCTGCTTTCCGATTCGACCAACGTCGAACGCGAAGGCCGCACCGGCTCAGAAAAAGCCGTCATCCCGGCGCTTGATCACATCTTCAACGAAGCCGAAGGCCGCATCGTCGTCTCCTGCTTTGCGACGAGCATTCACCGCCTGCAGATCGTCGTGGACCTGGCCGCTGAACACGGGCGTCAGATTGCGCTGCTCGGGCGCAGCATGATTCGCAATGTCGAAACCGCCGAACGGTTCGGCTACCTCGATATTCCGTCCGGCCTGATGGTCTCGACGCAGGAAGCCAAACGCCTGCCGTCAGATCAGGTCTGTCTGATCGCCACCGGCAGCCAGGGCGAACCGATGGCCGCGCTGCCGCGCATGGCGGTTGACAATCACCGCGACGCGAGCATTGTCGAAGGCGATACGATCATCATTTCGGCCCGGCAGATTCCGGGCAACGAACGCGCCATTTCGCGGATGATGAATCATATGTTCAAGAAGGGCGCGAACGTGATTGATTCCGGCACCGCCAAAATTCACGTGTCAGGGCACGGGCGCCAGGGCGATTTGAAAATTATGTACGAGGCGGTGCGTCCGAAATTCCTGATTCCGATTCACGGCGAAACGCGCCAGCTTTACCGCCACGCCCAGGCCGGGCGCAAATGGGGCCACTCGAAAGACCGCATCGTGCTGGCCGAAAGCGGCGACGTGATCGAACTTGATGAAATGGGCGCGCGCGTGGCCGACAAGGTGACGGTGGGCCGCACGCTGATTGACGATTCGCGCACGGGCCGGATAGACGACCTTGTGATTCGTGATCGCAAGCACCTCGCTTATGACGGCATCGTGCTGCCGATTGTGGCGATCAACAAAACTTCGGGCGAAATGGAGTCGGCCCCCGAAGTCGTGCAGCGCGGCCTCGCCGTCAGCGATGACAACAACGGCTTTCTGCAAAAAGCCCGCACCATCGTCGGCGAAACCATTCAGCACGCCAGCCACGAAGAGCGCGTTGACTGGACCGTCATCAAGGAAAAGATCCGGCTCGATCTCAAACGATATATTCAGAAAGAGACAGGCCGCCGACCGATGATTATTCCCGTCGTGCTGGAAATCTGAGCTGTCACGGCACCGTCCCGCGTTGATCCAACCCGGAGGAAGTATGACCAACATCTGCCACAACTTCATTGGCGGTGAACTGGCTGAAGTCAGTTCGTCGCAACTGTCGCCTGTTTATAATCCGTCGCGCGGCGAAGTGATTGCGCACGTGCCTGAGAGCGATGCTGAGACGGTTGATCAGGCCGTGCAGGCCGCGCGCAAGGCGCTGCCCGGCTGGGCCGACACGCCGGCGGTTGAGCGCACCCGCGTGATGTTTCGCTTTGCGCATCTGCTTGACGAGCATTTTGACGAACTGGCCCGGCTGATTACGCGGGAACACGGCAAGACGCACGAGGAAGCCAAAGGCGACATCCGGCGCGGCATTGAAATGGTCGAACTGGCCTGCGCGGCTCCGATGATGCTGATGGGGCAGACGCTCGATCAGGTCGCGCGCGGCATTGACGGGCGGGTGGAACGCCATCCGGTCGGCGTCTGCGTCGGCATCACGCCCTTCAACTTTCCCGCGATGGTGCCGCTGTGGATGTTTCCGATTGCGATTGCGTGCGGCAATACCTTCATTCTCAAACCTTCGCCGAAAGTGCCGCTGACGCCGCTGCGCATGGCTGAACTGCTGCAGGAAGCGGGGCTGCCCGCTGGCGTCTTCAATGTCATTCACGGCGGCACTCAGACGGTTGACGCGCTGCTGGTGCATCCCGATGTCGCGGCGGTCAGCTTCGTCGGTTCGACTGCGGTGGCGAAGCACATTTACGAAACTGCCACCGCGCACGGCAAGCGCGTGCAGGCCGCAGGCGGCGCCAAAAATTATATGCTCGTGATGCCCGATGCCGATCTTGACGCGGCGGCGAGTCAGATCATTGGCGCGGCTTTCGGGTGCAGCGGTCAGCGGTGCATGGCTGGCAGCATGGCCCTGCCCGTTGGTCGCGCGGCTGATCCGCTGATTGAACGGCTGAGCGAGGCCGCGCACAAAATGCGCATCGGCCCGACCGACAGCAACGATGCCATTGAACTGGGGCCGGTGATTGATCCGGCGGCGCAGGCGCGCATTCGCCGCTACATTGATCTTGGTTTGCAGGAAGGCGCAACGCTTGCCACCGACGGGCGCAGCGTGACGCTGACCGAAACCACCGGGGGATTCTTTGTCGGCCCGACGATCTTCGATCACGTCGCGCCCGACATGCAGATTGCGCGCGAAGAAATTTTCGGCCCGGTGCTTTCCGTGATGCGCATGGAAGACCTGAGCGATGCCATCGCACGCGCCAATCAGTCGCCATATGGTAACGGCGCGGTGATCTTCACGCGTGACGGCGGCGCGGCGCGCACGTTTGCGCGTTACATCAAATGCGGCATGGTCGGCGTCAATGTTGGCGTGCCGGCGCCGATGGCAGTCTTTCCCTTCACGGGCTGGAACCAGTCATTCTTCGGCGATCTGCACATCCAGGGCGAAGAAGGCTTTCGTTTCTACACGCGCTCGAAAGTCATTCTGAGCCGGTGGAACGATCCGGGGAAGCGCGTGCTGGGCTGGTAAGGAATCAGAGAGACGACGGAACCGACGGAAAGAACGGAACAAACGGAAAAGATCGGCAGGGTGCTGGTTTTCGTTTGAGCCGTTCTTTTTGTTTGCTCAGGGTTGCTTCAGCCATTCGATGATCTGCGCATCAGACAGTTGTTCTGATTTCACCTGCAAATCTTCAGCCCTGCCGAACAGGCGATAAGCTTCAGCAATTTTGTCAGTCTGAAAATTGCTGCCGGTGTGGTGAATCAGCAGCGGCGATTTCGGGCCGACAGCGACCGCAGTGGCGAAGTCACCGGCGCGGCGCAGATCGGGGATGGCCAGGAGAGTCAGGAAGGCGTCATCGCTGTTGTGATTGAACTGCGCGGCGTCAACAACTATGCGATCAGCCTTCGGCGCCAAAGCCTGGGCCAGCAGCAGCCAGAGTCCGGCCCGGTCTTTGCCGACCAGGCTGAGACGGGCGCGGCCCCTGCGCTGATTGAGATATGAAACCACTGTCAGAATGTCCTGAATGTTGTTGGCGTCGTCAGTGCGATTGTAGGTGGTGATGAATTTGAATTTTTCTGCCGCCTGTTTCTCAATCCGGCCTTTGAAGCCATTCAGCAGCACCACCGTCTGACCGGCGTTGACAAGCTGTGCAATGAACCCGTCTTTTGCCGGGTCATCGCCTGAACCCGGCGGGGACACCACCAGAACATACGAACTGAGCTGTGTCTGAGTGCGTTGTGCCGGGTTGCAGATGGCGATTGGAACTACGTCGCCGCGCCCACGCCTGGTCAGCTCCAGTGACTCAATCAACAGATTCCCCATCCGGCTGCTGTCGGACTTGCCGGCGATAATCTCTTCCGGCTGCGGAGACTCAGCCATCAGCGCATACTTCAGCGTTGTCCCGTATTGCTCCCTGAATGTTTCCAGCCCTGCGGCATCGCGCGGCCACACTTCCTCAAACTGCCTGCGGCGCGACTGAATCAGCGATGCGGTCAGTTGCTGTTCATTGAGTTCATTCGCCGGGCGCGGCAGACCGTAAAAGACCAGCAAGTCAGTCAGCGCCAGCGAACCGGGCGATTTCTCTTTGATCGGCGTTGTGTCAGCGCGGCCCTGCAACCAGTGGGCGAACCAGCCGTAGACGGCTTCGCGGCTTTCGCGGTGATAATTGTGCGGCGCGTCGAACTGCGCGTAACTCACCCTGTCTGCCGCGTCGAACAGTTCGTACACCTTTCTGATGGCCGGGTACTCAACCGTCGGCGTGTTTTTCGTCCAGTCGCCGGTGGCCGCAATCATCAGCATCGGACGCGGAGCCATCATGGCGCCGATCTCCATGTTGTTCGTGTCAATCCGCAGGTTCGGCGCGTTCTCGCACAAACTGCCACCCTGCATCGTGGACGAAATCATATTGACCGGCGCTGAGACTTTGATGCGATCATCAACGGCGCTCAGCAGAAAGGTCTGTGTGCCGCCGCCCGATTCGCCCGTGACGCCGATGCGTGCTGAGTCAACGTCAGGCAGCGCGGCGACGAAATCAACCGAACGAATGCTGTTCCAGAGTTGCAACCCCAAAAGGTTCACGCCCCACAGCGATGCTTGCACGAGTCCTTCCCTGTGGCTCGCAAAGGTGTGCGGGATGGCGATGCTGTCGTCATAACCGACCATGTCCCAGGTGAAGGCGACAAAGCCGAGCTTCGCAAAATTGGCCGCGCGCGTCGGGCCGGAATTGAGCGGCTGATTTTCAAGCCTGCCGTATTGCCAGTGCCCGTGCGGCAGCAAAACTGCCGGAGCCTTGCCGCTGACATTCTTTGGCCGGTACAGATTGCCTGTGACGTAATGGCCCGGATAACTTTCAAAATAAACTTTCTCAACCGTGTAATCGCCGCGATCAAGCCTGCCGAAGATGTGCGCATTGAGCGCGGTTTTTTCAGGCAGCGGCCACAGTCCCGCGCTGACCATGATCTGCTGACGCAGTTGCGTGGCGCGCCGGAGCCATGCGTCTTTAGTCGCCGGTGCCGCGAAGCTGTAAGTCAGATCGAGATGACGAACTTCAGTCGCGCGGCGATCCGTCGCCGGAACTTCCTGCGCCATGATGATTGAAGACATAGCCAAAGAAATTGCGACGATCAGCATCACTGCTGACCACTGACCACTGACCACTGACCACTGAGCGTTTTTCATAAGCGTGTAATCAGCATGGCTGTGGCGAGATAACCGACGGCTTCGAGGATGCCTGCGCCGATGTTTCGATCCTGGGCGATTTCGTGATCGAGCCGCCCGTTGCGCAACGAAAAGCCGCCGCCGAGCAGCAGCATCTGCACGATGATCTGACGCACCGGATAGAGAATCAGCGCCAGCAGCAGCATCAGCCCGAAGGCGCGAAAGCCTTCGCCGTAGCCGGTAAAGGTGCCTGAAACGGCATAACCAACCAGCATACCAATCGCCACCAGCAAACCGGCATAACCAAGCGCCGCCGCGAGGTTGCCCTGGCTGATCATTTCAGTATCGTCGTAGGTCGTCAGCATCCTAAAGAGATGCGTCAGCACGAGCAGCGCAATCATCCCCGCCGCCCAGAACACTGCGGTCGGCAGCAGCGCGCCGCCATCGCCGGTCAGTGTGCCGCTGACCAGGCCGCTGACGGCGAGGTATTCGCCCGCGACCACGATGCCTGCGGCGACGTTGCCCTGCCGGACCTGTGCGCGCAGCGGCGTGCCCGTCATTTTGCTGTACCAGGTGAAGATCAGTCCTGACAAAGTCATCGCCGCGATGCCGCCGAGGCCGTAAGCCGCGACGCCTTTGACATCGTTCCAGAACGAATGGCCCGGCCCGGTCAGCACCGGAATGATGACCTGCACGACGCCGAGCAGAAAACCGCCAAGCGCAATCGCGGCGGCCTTGTTATCACGGTCAATCAGCGTCGCAGTCATGGACTGCCCCAGCACCAGCCCGTAGACAGCGCGGGCAATGATGAGCAGCAGAATCGTGGCGAGTGCGACAAAACCAATGGTCGTTGCGTCCATAGCCTGCCTTTCAGAAGTTAAAGCCGATCAGGCGAACCCGGTCAGCTCATTCTCCATTTTCCATTCTCCATTATTGGCAAAGCGAACAGGCTTCAGATCATTGCTCTCTGCAAATAATGGAGAATGGAAAATGGAGAATGAGCCAATGTTCCGGTTTTTGCGAGTCTGATTCAGCGTGAAGATGGTTCGTTGATT
>CAYWDW010000063.1:0-12909 GCA_964457105.1 uncultured Heliobacteriaceae bacterium | reverse complement strand
TGTTGTCGCTGCTGTTCGCAAACGGATTCCACGCATTGCGCGCCGCCGTCCCGTAGTAAAGAACCCCGCCGCAAGCAGCGGGGCTTTCGATTGCGGAACTGCCTCGCAGATTCTATCGTGGTCGTTGGCATCGAACCTCGACCACGATGCTCATTCATCCCCACCGCAAGCAGTGGGGCTTTCTTGAGCGTTAGTAAACTCATGTTGTCTCTAACGATATTAGTGTCAGTAGCCCGACCGTGAGGGAGGGCTTAGTACAGATCGCCGCAATTCCTTTTATGGTTGCGGCACCCCAAACTTCAGCAACATTCTTTCTTTTGTGTAAGACCAGTGGACTGGTTTGGGATGTTGATTGAGTTCCTTGAAATAAGCTGCCAGGTCGTGTTCAAGTGCCTGTGTACTGGCAAAATCATTCGGCGTCAGGACATCACGTTGCACCTTACTGAAGATGATCTCAACCTGATCGAGCCAACTCGCATATTTCGGCAGCCAGTAGAGCCGCACTTCGAAGGACAGCTTGAGCGAAGCGATCCACGGACCGATTTGTTTCGGCGCATGCGTCGAGCCGTTATCGAGGATCAGATGGACGACCTTTTTCCCCTGACACAGAGCGCTCGCAAACAACTCGCTCAGGAAGCGTTGGAAATCGGCGAACTTTCTCCCCGCACAGGTCCGGGCAAAAGTCACCCCCGTGGCGACCAGCAGGGCGCAGAACAGTTGCACCGCGCCCATCCTTTGATATCGGTCGGCCACCTGCCGCGGGTGCCCACGGATGGCCGGTTTGGTTGCGTGCAGCCGCTGCCGTGCCTGGATCGAGGTCTTTTCATCACTACAGATGATCGCTTCACCGCGCGCCTCCAGTTGAGCGGCCGTGGCGTAGAGTTCCAGTCCCGGAGTGGCTTTCTCGACAAACTGTGGATCAGTCGATTTCTGCCACGAATGATACTGCCAGGGTTTGATCCGCTCGGCGCGCAACCAGCGTCTGACCGTACTCGGCGAAACACCGGGCACTAACTTTTTTTCCACGGCGAGAGAGGCGAGTTGTTCACTCGACCAGCGTTTGAAGGCTTTGCCATGCGTGGCCGGTGAACTACAGGCCAGCGCGGTGATGGCCGCCCGTTGAGTCGGCGTGAAACTCCGCGGGCGCCCGGCGCGCGGGGCATCTTTGAGAACCGGAGACTGTAACCAGCGCTTGCGCCAGTTCCGGACAGTTTGAACGCTACATCCGAGCCGCCGCGCGATCTCCGCATTCGCGAGGCCCTGGTGGGCGAGCAGGAGCAGGCGTGCGCGCTGCACTTCACAAAAGGGGGCGGCATAACATTGCGAGAGTTGTGTTAATTGACGGACTTGCACGGCAGTCAGTTGAATCTGATACTGTGGAGTGGGACGAGCCATGGCAACATTCCTTCTGAAATTGAGACTTCAGGTTGAAATGTTGCTCTCGTCCCGCCTCACTCTTCAACCCTCAAAGGAATTGCGGCGATCTGTACTTAGGCATGGTGAGCCAAGCCCCCCCTCACGATCGGACTGCTGACACAGTAACGCGCACGCCCGGCCTGCTCATCATTGCCAACGCCACCCCGCTGCGCTATCTGCTCCTGAACAGAGCGGCAAGCTCGTCAGAGTGGCAGAAATTGCACCAGCTTTTCCCGGTTGGCGGGCGGGCTGCATTCGGGCCGCCGGACGAGTTCTTCAATCGCCTGGCCAACGGGTAACAGGTCAGGCACGCCCCCGAAGCCGGGCATTGCTCGGCATGACTGACCCGCTCGTAAGCAAATCCGGACATCGTCGAACGGCTGCACCAGTCGCTCAACTACCGACGGATCCCCAGCGATCCATACTGCGTGCGCTCAAGTTGAGATTGACTGCTGAGCTGCGGATTGACTGCCTGCTCTTTGGGTTCGGACGAACTGGAAAGTTGGCACTGTGCAGATCAACCGCCTGATGCGCTCAATCGTTTGTCGCGGCGTCGGGGGGGCGGTCGTGTGGCTTGTCCTGTCCATAGTCGGCAATTCCAACATCCGCGAGCGGTGTATGGTGATGGAGATCTTCATTGACCTGTTCGGCGCGCCTGGTGACATCGTGCAGAATCAGCCACGCCGTCGGGGCTGCGACAAGGATCATGCCAATCACGGAAATCAGATTGATGCTTCGTCGCCAGATGACCAGATCAAGGATCAGGGCAAACAGAATCTGCGACAAACTGACGACTGAAACGCGCGCGGCGTGGCCTCTGGCAAAGGCGAGCGTCAGGCCCATCTGCCCGATTACGCCAAAGATGCCCGTCAGCAGCAGCAGCGCGAAGGCCCTTAAGCCTGATGGTGAAATGATGTTGGCATTGCCGCCGGTCAGCAGCAGAAAGAGAATCGTGATGAGGCTTGAAACGCCTGAGAAATGGGTGACGATGGCGCGCGGGTCGAGGCTCTGCAAACGGTTCAGCCCAAGCATCGCAATCGAGGTGCAAAGCGCGCCGCACAAGGCCAGCAACCCGGCAAACACGCCGCTTTCAAAATGCGGCTGCTGCATCAGCACGATGCCTGCCACGCCGAGCAGCACCGCCAGCCACGTTCCGGCTCCGGGCCGCTGACCGAACAGCGCCCACATCAGCACTGTCACCCAGATCGGGGCCGTATTCATCAGCGTCAGCGCATCGGAAACCGGCAGGTGTGTGATCGCATAAAAATTGCACAGCAGCCCGATGCTGCCCGCCACGCTTCTGATCCAGAGCGTGCGCGGTCCCCATAAAACCAGCTTTACCCCGGCTGACCTTGCAATCAGAAAGGCGAGCAGAAAGGCGACGGTCGTGCGCGCCAGGGCGACCCACTGCCACCCGCAACGCTCGCCCGCCGCGTGGCCGAAAGCGCCCATCAGCGCAAACGCCAGCGATCCCCAGAGCATATGCAGGTAAGCCGTCCTGTCGGTTTCAGCCTGCATCCTTCGACTCCGGGGGCAGCGCCGATTCCATCAACGACCATTGTTCATTCTCGACCAGCGGGCCGGTGCGCTCAAAGATCAGTTGCAGGCGCGCATCACCGATCAGCGCGCGCCAGCGTTCGTCAAAATCAGCGACCGAATCAAACTCCCACAATTCCATGTATTCACCGACCTGGCCCACGACCGTGCGCCAGATGCCTGTGAACTGCAACCCGTGTTCACGGATGAGCGGCATGATTTCATCGGCAAAGATTTTGTCGAACTGCGACAGGTGATGCGCGCGCAGGCGATAGGTAATTCTCAGCAGGACCATCAGGCTGGCAGTCCTTTCTCGATCACCCGCTCCATCACTTCGGCAAAGGTGTCAACCTCGCGCAGCGTCGTGTAAACATTGGGCGTGACGCGCAATCCGTTGACGCCCTGGCCGATGATGGGGGTCGTGATGATGCGATGGGTATTCCACAGATATTCGCCCAGTTTGCCCATCTCGATGCCTTCGATGCTGATGTTGGCGAGGCCGCAGGATTGCTGCGGGTCGAAGCTCGTCAGAATCTTCACGCCTTTCATCGGTTCCAGACGCTTTGCCCAGCGATGAAAGAGAAAGCGCAGCCGCGCGGCCTTGCGTTCGGCGCCGATGCCTTCATAAAAGGTCAGGGCTTCACCGATGGCCAGGAAGTTGGCTTCGGGGTGCGTGCCGATGGCTTCGAATTTGCGAATGTCGCGGTCCTGTTTTTCTTCAGCGGCCATCAGCGGCCAGAGGTCTTTGATTCTGTTTTTGCGGACAAACAGGAAGCCTGTGCCGAAAGGCGCGAGCAGCCACTTGTGCAGGCTCGTGCCGTAAAAATCGCAGTCCAGATCGGCGTGCTTGTATGGGAAATGGGCAAAGGCATGCGCGCCGTCAACGATGGCTTCAATGCCGCGCGCGCGGGCCATCTGACAGATTTTCTTCACCGGAAAAATCTGTCCGGTCAGGTTGGTGATGTGGCAGAAGTGGATGACCTTTGTTTTCGGCGTGATGGCGCGTTCGAACATTTCGGCGAGCGCATCCATGCTTTTGGGCGGCGTGGGGAATTGAACTTTTCTGACGACGATGCCGTCGCGCCGTTCGCGCTGTCGCCAGGTCGTGAGCATACGCCCGTAATCCTGTTCGGTCGTCAGCACTTCATCGCCGGGTTTGAGCGTCAGACCAAGCTGACAGTTTTCCAGAGCTTCGCTGGCGTTGCGCGTGATGGCTATTTCTTCAGGCTCGCAGCCGAAAGCATGCGCGAGACGCCGACGCACGCCTTCTTTCTGCGGTTCCAGAATGCGCCACATCGTATAGACCGGCGCCTGGTTGGAATACTCAAGATAACGGCGCATGGCTTCCTGCACGATGCGCGGTGACGGGCTGACGCCGCCGTTATTCAGGTTGATGAGCGTGCGGTCAACCGTGAATGCCTGCTGAATCTGAAACCAGAAATCCTCATCTCTGGCGACATCTTCCGGCGTGCGTCCGCTGACGTAACGAGTCGCGGCGATGGCGTGTTCGATACCTTTTTCATTGAAGCTCGCGGCAGCAAGGCCGGCGGCTCCGACACCGCTGAGAAATGATCTTCTGGTGAACATAAATGCCTCCTGAACCAGGTTCGGACTGTGCGGTGAAACACGGACGCTGCTGAGCAGTTACAGCTTTGACACAGCAGGATTGTGTGGTGCCCGAACTTCAGCACTTCACGTCGCAATGGTCAAGACCTGAGCGGAGATTCACCGCGCGCCGACAGTCGTCAAATTTGAAAATCGAAGCACACAACATTGGGACACTGGCCCAGACCCGCCCGCGTCAGCGAGCGGCTGACCTATTAGACCGCCGCTCCCTCACGCTCGCGGTACTGGACCAATCCTGGGTGGTCTGATTTAGGAAGTGGATTTGATTTTGGTCAGCGCGACGCGCAGGCCGCCAACGAGCTGGGTCAGCGTGACTTCATCCACCAGGCTGCGCAGCACGTCGAGCCGCCAGTAATGTGACGGACTGCTGCGCAGCACGATGCCGCCGGGTTGATCCAGGGCGGTCGCGCTGCTGGCGATGGTGATGGTCATTCGTTCGTGGTTGGTGTGGAAGCGTTGATATAGTCGCCCGTCAGCCGATGAATCAGCGGCGCTCAGGCTGAGGCAGGCTTCAATCAGCGCCGTCTTGAGCTGATTCATTTCTTCAGGCGCAAAACCGGCGGCGCGGGCGATCTGTTCGGCCACGCGGGCCGCGATGATTTCCCGATCATCGCCAATCGGAATGGTCAGGTCGAGCGCGCCGGTCACATCAGGCCGCTGCACTTCGACAGAGACCGGACTGGAGCGCGCGGCCCGGGGCGCGGCCTCAAGTGTTTCGCTGAGCAGTTCGAGCTGCAGGTAATCAGAGGTCAGAAAGCCGCGTTCGCGCAGCGCAAGGCCGGCCTCGGCGGTAAAGCCCATTTTGCTGATCGCCCAGCGCATAATGTGCGGCACGGCCTGGCCGGAACCGAACGGGTCGCTGAACTCGGCGGCGAACTGATCGAGCGTGGCTGCCAGCGCTTCGCTGACCGGAGCCGGTGAACTGTTGAGCGCCAGCACCCAGACCGTTTCGTGGTCGTGGTCGCAGATGCCATCGTCAAAACCGTAAGCGATGGCGAAACTCCAGGGCGGCAGATTCGACTCTTCCGGCTGATCGTCGTGAACGGCGAGCGGCATTTCGGTGGCGTAAACGATCTGTGGCAGGGTGACTCGTTCAGGTTCCTGCTGCAGGCCCGAAATAATCCGACTGTAGGTGGCGCTGCCGTAACGAATCAGAAATTCATCCTGCACCATCAGCGAACGCGCGATGCTCTGGCGGTCAAACCGGGCCAGCAGGTCCAGCGCCGTTTTTTGCAACGAACGCAGTTCACCGCCGCTGAGCATTTGCGGCACGGCCTTGAGACGACGGCTGAGCAGATCAAGCGTGACCTGGCTGACTGGCATTCCGGCAAAACGCTGATGCGTGGCCTTGAGCCAGTCCCGCAAAACCGGGTCATCCGACGGCAGAATGTGATCGTCGAGGATCGTGATCAGTTCGTGCTGATGCAGTTCCGCAAGCAGTCGCGCCGCGCCGAAATTTGGCTGCAATTTCTGTTCGACGGCTTCGACCGGCGCGCGCGCGGTCAGGGCTTCGTAACAAAGTTCCGCGATGTCGGTGGCGGCGCGCTGGCTGCGTGAATTAAGCGCGGTCAGGCGAGCGAGGCGGCGCAGCAGTCCCGAAAAGTAATGCGCGATGCGGCCCCGCAGCAGTTCATCAACATACAACCGCTCGAAATCAACCGGACTGGCGAGGCCGGTTTTGCGTTCAGCGGCGGCGCTCACCAGGGCGCGCAGGTAAAGCAGGTTGCCGCCGGTCTGCTGAATAGCCAGCCGTCCGGTTTCGTGGTCAAGTTCAACGCCCATCCATCCGCACCACTTTATCAGCAGCGCCTGGCGCATCGGCAGGTCGAGCGGCTCCATCCAGTCCAGCCACAAATCACCGATCAGATCACAGCCAAAGGTGGACTCTTCGAGCAGGGCGCGCCGCAATCCCGTGACGACGACCGAAATGCCCGGCGGCTGCTGAAACATTTCATCAAGCAGCGCGAGCGAGCGCCCGTCGGCCACAATCTGATTGAGCAGTTGCGCTTCATCAAGCATCAGCATCAGCCGGTGCGGAGTCGAGGCCGCAAGCCGCAGCGGAACGCTGAAAACATAGCGCAGCAGCCCTGTTTCACTGTCGGCCTGGCGGCGCAGTTCGTAACCGCCAATCAGTTTCTGAATGACCGGCTGCTCATCGCTGCCTGCCAGCGCGGGCAGGTCGCTGAGCGACAAATCAGCCGCATTGATAAGGTCGGGCCGCCGGTTGACGAAGGCGAGATACTGCCGCAGCAGCGCCAGCAGAAAATCGTGCGCGAGCTGCGGCGGCGCTTGTTCGTCGCGCATCTGGAAATAGAGCGGCAGCGCCTGATGCGCCTGGTTGAAAAGCAGGTCGAAGGTCATCCGCAACAGTTCGGTCCTGCCTGATTGCGGCGGGCCGAGCAGCAGCATCGTGCGCGGCAGCGGGCCGGTGGCAGCACGCCAGAGCTTGTCGAATTGCGCCTTCCGGTCAAAGAACGCTCCCCCGGCGACGCGGCTCAGAACAGGCTGGTCAGTTTGCGGTGATTCTGGCATGACAGGTGCGGACGGGCAGATTGCGAGCTGCCGGAGTTCAGCCGGATCCGGGTCACTGTCCATTGCCCGGCCAGACACTGACCGGACAAATCGCCGCCGCGCGCGAGGCAGAGCGGCTTCAATCAACTGTTGTCAGGTTCAGATCGTGATGACGAAAAACATCAGTCGGCTGATGTGTCGCCAGCCACAATCCGTCATCAGATGGGGTGCGTCATATTGTACATGATAACGCAGTTTCTTCCCTGATTTTTTGCTGCATACAGCGCCTGGTCAGCGGCTCCGGTGATCTGTCCGGTGGTGTGCAGCGCGTGGCTGAGGCTGGCGACGCCAATGCTGATCGTGATCGGGCGGCGCACGGTCGGACTGTCAGGGCCGAAGTCGTTTTCAACCTGCGCGCGCAACCGCTCGGCCAGCACTGCCGCCGCGGTCGCATCGGTTTCAGGCAGCACAACGCAGAACTCCTCGCCGCCGTAACGCGCGGCCACATCGAAATCGCGCAGCGAACCACGCAGCGACTGCGCCACCGCCTGCAACACTTCATCGCCCGCCTGATGCCCGAACGTGTCGTTGTAGGATTTGAACCAGTCAATATCAATCATCAGCAGCGACAGCGGGTAATAGTATCGCTGCGACCGTTTCAACTCTTCGGCAAAGCGTTCGTCGAGGTACCGGCGATTGACCAGGCCCGTCAGCGGATCGGTGATGGACATCAGTTGAAAGCGTTCGGCCTGCTGCCGCAGCCAGAGACGATCCAGCGCCGCCGCTGCGTGCGGGACAATCTGATCCAGCCATTGCAGATCGTGTTCGGTGAAACCCGCGCCCATCAGATTCAGGACGCCAATGCGCCGCCCGTCAACCTGAATCGGAAAGCTGATGAACGACCGCGCCTGCGCATCGGGACTGAAGCGGTTGCGCACACGCTCAATGATCCAGCGGTTTACATCATTCGGCTCAAGCAGGCTGAGGTCGGCCACGAGCAGCGGTTCACCGCTCGCGAAGACCGCTCCGGCAATCCCTTCGCCCGGACGCAGCCGCTCGGTCTGCACGATTTCATCGCTGAGGCCGAAGGTTTCACGAAAGACGAGCAACTGCGATTTTTCGTCGAGCGTCAGCAGCGACGCGCGTTCAGCGCCGAGCACTTCAACCGCCTTGCGCAGCAGTTCCGAGCAGATTTGCGAATCTTCGGACAGCCGCGTGATGTGGCTGGCAAAATCGCGCATCTCAGCGCCCGCCTGATTGCGTTCGCTGAGTTCGCTGCGCAGGCGCGCCATTTCGAGCGGCACGATGATGCTCTGACTGAATTCCAGAATCTGGCGGCGCGTGTCAGCCTCCGGTCTGACATCGAGCGTCAGCAGGACGCCGTGCAACTCAGCCCCGATGAACAGCGGAAAAGCGTAACCGATTTCTGCCACCGGCAGTTCGTCATCGTCCATCAGAAAGGCAATCTCAAAATCGTCGAGCGCGAGCGGTTTCGGATGCGCCTCGGACGCGCGCAGGCGCGCCAGCAGGGAATCATCCGGGCTGATGCGGGCATTGATCAGGCGCAGGCGCTGCGGCCCGCTGGCGGCCACTGACGCGAGGCTTTCACCACGTCGCATCAGCAGCGCCATTGATTTGATTTCATGCCGCGTGCCGACCATGCGCAGTGCTTCGCGGCAACCCTGATCGAACGGGCTGTTGAACCAGTCCGCCGGATTGCGCACGGCAAATGACGAATGCTGATCCAGGCGGACCACACTGGCCGGGGCGTGTGCAGGGGCTGACCAGCCTTCTGCCGGACTGTCTGTTTCAGCCGTCGCAGTCGGCCTGACCAGTTGCAGCCGGACCGTGTCGTGAGCGGTGGTCGGCGGTTGCGCCGCTTCTTCAGTCGCCTGCGCGAAAATATCGCGGGCGCGGCTGAGAATGAACCGGGCGGCGTGCTGTAATTCAGCTTCGTCAGTGAATTTCAGATTGCTGAAGATGGCCGGGTCTGAACTGCCTGCGGCCTGCTCGCTTTCGACAAATTCTCGATAATCGCGGGCGGAGAGAAAAACCCGTCCGCCAAGGATCACGGTGGCATCAGCCGTCGCCGCAGTTTCGACCGGAGCGGCGAAACAATGCAGCCCGGCGTGGCAGCGATAGGTAATGGTTGTGCCGGCGTTCAGCGCCTGAGTGCGGGCGCGGCCACAGAATTCATCGCACCGTCGCGCCTTGTCAGGGCGGGCGAGAAACGATTCGCAGATGCTGGTGTTGTTGGCCGTCTCCCCGATGATCTGATCGTCCCGGCCCAGGGTGAGCAGGGCAAGATTGGTGCTTTCGGCCAGCGCTGGCTGGGTGGCAAGCCACTCCTGAGGAACGTGAAACAGCTCTGTTGCCGGTTGCTGATTCGTGGTTGTCGGGACATCGAGGGGCATCATATTGACGGAACGCATCATAGCATGAGGTCTGATGGCCAGGCATCACACAGTTTGAAGCTGACCTGAAACATCCGGGGCGGACTGGTTCGGCGGGGCTGGGAGGCGGGCCGGACGGACGCTTTCCGCCAGACCCTGCGCGCAATGCGGACAGAGGAATGCGAGAGAAGGGTGTCGTCAGGTGACACCCTTCCCGCAGCGGGGCTTGCACTCAGACCGGACCTGCGACGGGGCGAACGCTGTAAAGTCCGGCCTCGCGCGCGACTCGAGGGCAAGCCGCCAATCTTTTGATCGCGAGTTGATGGCACGCGAAGCTTCCGGGGTAAACTCCCGTCCTCTCAACCTCACAGATGACATCAGCCGGTTCGCGATCAAAACTGATTGAGTCAGTGAAGGGCCGAAATGGGTTGTCCGGCGAATATCCTGACCGTGTCTGGCGGCACGGCGTGCTGGAAGCGTCTGCACAGCAGGTGTGCGGCGGGCCTGCAACATCCCAGTGACCGGCGCTGACCGCACGACTTTCCGCTGTCTTATCCTTCCTTCTGAAACTGTCAACGAGGGCAAAATTCCACAGGAAAACGGCGCTCCTCGCGGCCTGCTGCTGACCTGAAAGCGGAGTTGAGATGACTGGCCGGAGCCGACCTGCTGCCGGTGAGCTTAAAGGCTGGAAGCTGAAGCGAGCGCCTTCAGCTTTTGGTAGAGATCTTCGACCTGCTGCCGGGTTTCAGCGAAACTGCCTGAGGTATTGATCGCGTAATCGGCAAATTTCAGTTTCTCAGTGGTCGGCATCTGCGCGGCAATGCGGGCCTGTGCGGCTTCAAGCGGCAGATTGTTGCGGGTCATCAGCCGTTCAAGCTGTAACTGCGGGTCGCAGTAAACGACGACGACCTGATCGAAACGTTTGGACGATCCGGTTTCAATCAGCAGCGCCGCATCAACAAAGACAAGCGCCGCAGGATTGCGCGCGGCGACTTCGGCAAACCATTTTTCCTGTGCGGCAAAGACCTGCGGATGCACAATCGCATTGAGTTGTTTCAGCCGCGCGGGATGGCTGAAGACAAAGGCACCGAGCCGGGCGCGATCAATCGCTCCCGTGTCGCTGACGAGGCCTGGCACGTCGGCGCTGAATTCACGAATGATTTCGTGATAAGCCGCCTGGCCCGGTTGTGTCACCTGACGCGCGATCTGATCAGCGTCAATCACTTCGCCGCCAAGTTCGCGCAGCACCGAAGACACAAACGATTTGCCCGTTGCAATCCCGCCTGTCAGTCCGACTCGCAGCATAAAGAAGAAGGCAAAAGGCAAAAGGCAAAAATCAAAAGGCAAAAATGGGATTCGGAAGCAAAGCCGCTTCAATCTGAAAAAGAAAAGAGCCGACCTTTTGCCTTTTGATTTTTGCCTTTTGCCTTTTGCCTTTTTGTTTTCATCCGCGTCTGGCTTCGGCGGCGCGGACGGTGTTTTTCATGAGCATCGCAATCGTCAGCGGGCCGACTCCGCCGGGCACGGGCGTGAGCCATCCGGCGCGTTCGATGACGCTGCGCTGCTCGACATCGCCGGTCAGCGTGTAGCCGCGTTTCGCAATAGTTTCGCGGCGTTTGGGCAGTTCGGCATCAGTGAAAATGCGGTCGGCTTCTTCAACCGTCGTGACGTTGTTCATGCCCACGTCCACGACGACGGCACCTTCTTTGACGAAATCGGCAGTGACCAGCGCAGTGCGACCGATGGCCGCAATCAGAATGTCAGCGCGGCGGGCGACTTCGGCCAGGTCGCGGGTGCGCGAATGGCAGATGGTGACTGTCGCGTGACGATGCAGCAGCAGCAGCGCCATCGGCTTGCCCACAATGTCGCTGCGTCCGATGACGACGGCATTGGCTCCGGCCATCGGAATCCGGTAATGGTCGAGCATTTCGATGATGCCAGCCGGGGTGCAGGCGACCAGCGTTTCATCGCCACGCACCAGCTTGCCGACATTGACCGGGTGAAAACCGTCAGCGTCCTTCGCCGGATCAATGGCATCCAGAATGCGGCGCGAATCAATCTGTTTCGGCAGCGGCATCTGCACCAGAATGCCGTCAACCGCGTCGCGGCGATTGAGGTCATCAATCAGCGCGAGCAGTTGTGCCGTCGTCGTTTCTTCGGGCAGTTCGTGTTTTTCGGAATAGATGCCCAGCGATTCGCAGGTTTTGACCTTGCCGTTGACATAAACCACCGACGCCGGATTGTGACCAACCAGCACGACGGCCAGCCCCGGCCTGATGCCGCGCGCCGATAATTCCTGAATCCGTGCGGCGACTCCCTCTCTGATCAGCCTGGCGACGGACGTGCCGTCCAGAATCTGTGCGCTCATGATTTCTCCAGTAAATAGAACAAGTGAATCAGGAAGGCGCGCATCTTAGCACAACTGCGATGCGCTTGCTGACCCCGGCGACTGCGGCTAAGATGGCGAACTACTGCGTCACTTCCCCGACAACTTTCACTTCACCTGCTGCGGGCAGTTTAAGGAGCGAGCATCCATGGCGACACAGCACGCCAGAAAAATCTGGCACAACGGCAAACTGATTGACTGGGACGCGGCAACGATTCACGTCATGTCGCACGTGGTCAATTACGCTTCGTCAATTTTTGAAGGCCTTCGCTGTTACGCGACGCCGCGCGGCCCGGCCATCTTCCGGCTGCGCGAACATATGCAGCGACTGCACGATTCGTGTCACATTTACCGGATGGACACTGCATATTCAGTTGATGATTTCGTCAACGCCTGCGTCGAAGTCGTGCGCGTCAATGAATTCAGCGAGTGTTACATTCGCCCGCTGATCTTTCGCGGTTACGGCAGTTTTGGCGTGAATCCATTGCCGCTGCCGATTGAAGCTTATATTTCAAGCTGGGTGTGGGAACGCTATCTCGGCGCTGATTCGGTCGAGCAGGGCGTGGATGTCTGTGTGGCGACGTGGGCGCGCATGCATCCGAACACGCTGCCGGCGACGGCCAAAGCGGGCGCGAATTATATGAACGCGCAGCTTATCAAGATGGAAGCTCTGACCAACGGTTTTGCCGAAGGCATTGCGCTCGACACCGAAGGCATGGTCAGTGAAGGCAGCAGCGAAAACATCTTTCTGGTCAGAGACGGAGTGATTCACACGCCGCCGCTGAGTTCCGCAATTCTGCCCGGCATCACGCGCGATTCGATCATTCAGATTGCGCGCCACCTGGGTTACGAGGTCAGAGAAAGCCAGCTTCCGCGCGCGGCGCTTTACATTGCCGATGAAGTCTTCTTCACCGGCACCGCCGCCGAAGTGACTCCGGTGCGCAGCATTGACCGCATCAAAATCGGCAGGGGCGAATGCGGCCCCGTCACCCGCGAAATTCAGAAAGCCTACTTTGACACCGTCACCGGCCACCGCGAAGC
>CAYWDW010000062.1:0-12939 GCA_964457105.1 uncultured Heliobacteriaceae bacterium | reverse complement strand
TGGGTGTGATTTCGCTGTGATGTACCCAATCCGTGGTAATTTGTCAGCTCAGGCATCTGAACCCCGGTGAATTGGGAACCAATCTCGAATTCGGGCCGGTTTGTTCACAGGGGGCATTCCGGCCTGGTGATGCCTCAAAAACAGATGCACAAAAATGCGGCAAAACGCCTGGGGGCCACAACTGATGTGGTTTCCATAACTTATGGTGTACATCACAGCGAAATCACACCCCTCGAAATCCAGTCCATGCTGGCCCAAAAGCTACGCTATTGGGGGACATATAACTTATGGCCGAAATTGGAAACCATAGAAGATTTGGTTCGCGCCTGGTGTGGGAACCATCCAAAAACAGCCTTGGATGAATGAAAACAGTCATCACAGTCAGCTCGGTCATGCTTTTGTGTTTTATCTCTGGGGTCGTGGTCACAGCCTCCAGGTGTCCCGGCGCAATCAGACAGAGCAGTTCTGAAACTGCCGTCATCCGCAGTCGCCCTCGCTGACCTTCGAAGAATACGAACCGAAATCAACGCTCGTCACGAAGGAATGGTTGTGGCTCACTGTTTTCAGCCGCCCGCCCTCAATGACAAACAACGAAACCTCAGCAGTGATTTTCCCGCTCGCGGGATTTGGCTGTGCCACTCACTTCAATCTTTCATTGACAAGATTGAGCGCATTGCCTGATTTCTGAAGCCGATGCTAAGATGCCGCCGCTGGCATCAGCTTCATTTGCCGCTACTGTCGCCCGCTATGACAAAGCCCCGTTCCAGACTGCTTGACTCGCTTTTCGCTGAACAGCGCGTGCTGAGTGTCAGCGAACTGACCGGGCGCGTGAAGGAGATGCTCGAAGTCGAGTTTTCAAGCCTGCACGTCCAGGGCGAAATTTCCAATTACAAACGGGCCGCTTCGGGCCACTGGTATTTCACGCTGAAGGACGAAGGCGCACAGTTGCGCGCGGTCTTTTTTCGGCAGTGGAATCGCCTGCTGCGCTTCGAGCCGGAAAACGGGCTGGAAGTGCGGGTGCGCGGTTCAATGAGCGTGTATGCCGAACGCGGCGATTATCAGTTGATGGTGGAAACGCTCGAACCCGTCGGCGTCGGCGCGCTGCAACTCGCCTTTGAGCAGCAGGTCAGACGCCTCGCCACCGAAGGCCTGTTCGATGAAACACGTAAACGCCCGCTGCCGATGATGCCGCGCCGCATTGGCATTGTGACGTCACCGACCGGCGCTGTGATTCAGGATCTGCTGCGGATTCTCGAACGGCGCAATCCGCAGATTGACATCGTCATTACGCCCGTGCGGGTGCAGGGCAACACCGCCGCCGGTGAAATTGCCGAAGCCATCAAACTGCTCAATCAGTACGGCAGGAAAAAAGGCTGTGAGCTTGA
Organism: uncultured Heliobacteriaceae bacterium; assembly: GCA_964457105.1. Lineage (GTDB taxonomy): Bacteria > Acidobacteriota > Blastocatellia > RBC074 > RBC074 > DASRDU01. The sequence goes on along the minus strand of CAYWDW010000062.1, from coordinate 11,554 downwards.
TGTCATCATCATCGGTCGCGGCGGCGGGTCAGCCGAAGACCTGTGGGCCTTCAACGAAGAACGGGTGGCGCGGGCGATTTACAATTCAGCGATTCCGGTTGTTTCCGCCGTCGGTCACGAAACCGATTACACCATCGCTGATTTCGTCGCTGATTTGCGCGCGCCAACGCCGTCAGCCGCCGCCGAACTGGTCGCGCCCGAAGTGGCCGACCTGCGCGAACGAATCGCAGAGTTGCAGGCGAGCCTGAGCCGGGCGATCAGTTATTACCTGTTGCAGCGGCGCATGCAGTTGCGTGACCTGACCGAAAGCCGTGGCTTTGCGGAAATTGTGGGCGCTGTTTATTCGCTGGCGCAGCGCCGCCGCGAACTCGAAGATCGCGCCGCGAGAGCCTTGCAGACGGTGCTGCAGCGCGCGCGTTTGCGGCTGGAAAATGCACAGCGCCGCATCGAAGCGGCTGACTTTCGCGCGCCGATTGCGCTCGGCGCAACGAGGCTTGAATCACTGGAGCGGCGATTGCGGCGCGCCGTCCGCCTGCAGCTTGAACGCGAGCGTCACCAACTGGCGCTGAAGCTCAGCCAGCTTGATCTGCTTTCGCCGCTCGCTGTGCTGGGGCGCGGTTATGCGCTGGTGCGTGATGAAGCAGGCCGCCTGGTGACGCGCGCCGCTGCGCTTGAGCCGGGGCAGCAACTCAGCGTGCGTTTTGAAGATGGTGAAGCGCACTGCCAGGTGACTGATGACCAATGAAAGTGAGGCAGGCTGATGCCAAGGGCTAAAGCACAATCGCAGGGTTTTGAGGAATCGCTTTCTTCGCTGGAACGAATCGTGACACAGCTTGAAGCCGGTGAATTGCCGCTGGAACAGGCGCTGGAAATTTTTGAGGAAGGCGTCGGTCTGGCGCGCCGCTGCCAGACGCAGCTTGCTGATGCCGAACGCAAGGTTGAGTTGCTGCTGCGCGAACACGGCGAGTTGAAGGTTGTGCCATTTGATCCGGCGCGCGGCGATCAGGCTGTGACCGACAAGGCTGCGCCGCGGATCAGGCGCGTCGCTGAACCTGACAGTCAGGTGTCTGCGACGGCTGATGACGACGAGGCCGACGAATTTGACGAAGACCTGGGAGACGATCTGGATGACGATCACGTTCCGTTCTAAAACTGTTCCTGCCGTGACTATCACCGAATACTTCGAGCAGAAAAAAACGCGCGTTGACGAATGGCTTGATCGCCTGCTGCCGTCGGCTGACGAGGTTCCGGCAGAAATTCATCAGGCGATGCGATACAGCACGATGGCCGGTGGCAAGCGGCTGCGCCCGATGCTGACGATTGCGACGGCTGAAGCCTGCGGCCTGACCGGCAGCGAGGCTGAAGTCAGAATTCTGCCGGCGGCCTGCGCGCTGGAAATGATTCACACTTATTCGCTGATTCACGACGATCTGCCCGCGATGGACAACGATGATTTGCGGCGCGGATTGCCGACGTGCCACGTCAAATTTGGCGAAGCGATGGCGATTCTGGCCGGGGATGCGCTGCTGACCCAGGCTTTTCGCACGCTGGCTGACGATCTGAACGCGAGCGCGGAAACGCGAGTGCGCGTGATTTCAGAAGTCGCGCAGGCCGCCGGAACCACGCGCGCGCTGATTGGCGGGCAGGTGCTCGACATTCAGAACGAAGGCCGACAGATTGACGGGGTGCAACTGGCCGAAATTCACCGGGCCAAAACCGGCGCGCTGATTCGCTGCGCGGTGCGTATTGGCGCCATCATCGGCGGCGCGAATGAAGCTGCGTTGCAGCACTTTACTGAATACGGCGAAAAAGCCGGGCTGGCTTTTCAGATTGCCGATGACGTGCTGGATGCGACCGCCACGAGCGCACAGCTTGGCAAAACGGCGGGCAAGGATGCGGCTGCGCAGAAGGCCACTTACGCGACGATTCACGGCCTCGAAGCGGCGCGCCGCATGGCGGCTCAGGTCTGCGAGGAGGCAGTTGAAGCGGCGCGCCGGACAAAGCTCGATACGCATGTGCTCGAACAGATTGCCCACTTCATCATTGATCGCACTTCCTGACTGAACCCGCTGTTTATGACCCGGCGGGATGTGCGCCGGTCATCAGTCGCCGGACTGGTCAGGTCCGCTGCTATCGGCGGCCCGTCAAACCAAAGCGGCACAGCGTTTTCGACCAATATCCATCGGCGTCTTTGCTTGACAAGCCGCAGGCCGATTGTTAGTCTCACGCTTTTCAATCACGCCGCCAGAGGCAATTAAGGAGCAAGAGTTATGAAACGGACATTTCAACCCAACAATCGCCGCCGCGCGAAAACTCACGGATTCAGAGAACGGATGAGCACGAAGGCCGGTCGGCTGGTCCTCAAGCGCCGTCGCGCCAAGGGTCGCAAGCGTCTGACGCCGAGCCATTACTAAGCCGGTCTGACACGGTTCCGGTCAATCCTGCAAACTGACAAGCTGCTGATGAGTCTGCAAGGCACACGAAAGCAGGAAACGATCCGATCCAGCCAGCAGTTTCGCAGGGTTTACGCGCAGGGCCGCAAGTTCAGCACGCCTTACTTTGCGGCTTTTATGCTGAAAAACGACGGGCCGGAGCAGCGGCTGGGCATTACGGTGACGCGCAAGATCGGATCGGCAGTCGTCAGAAACCGCTGCAAGCGTCGCCTGCGTGAGATTTTCAGATTGCGTGATCGTGCGGCTTTGAACTCCGGCGGGTTTGATCTCGTAATCAATGTCAGGTCAGAGATGCTCAAAGCGGATTACGAACAACTCAGAGCATCGCTGACCGGTGTTCTGACACGTTTTCAGGGAGCGGTCGCCAGGACGGCACAGACAGTTGAAACGACAGCAGTCAGTCCTGCTGAATCCGGGCCTGATAAATCCGGGAGATGATGCGCACAGTCGCCATTTACATCCTGCGAACTTACAAGCTCCTCATCTCACCCCTGCTGCCGCCTGCGTGCCGTTTCACGCCGACCTGCTCAGAGTATGCTGCTGAAGCCATTGCAAAATATGGTTTCTGGAAAGGAAGCTGGATGGGTTTTCGCCGCCTGCTGCGGTGTCAGCCGTTTTGCCAGGGCGGATATGACCCGGTGCATTAGGCGGCGGTGAATATGCCTGAGGCATCTTCGAGTTTTATAAATGGAAAAGAGACTGGTTTTATTCTTCCTTGTTTCGGCCACGATTTTTATCGGCTGGCATTTCCTGACCACCAGGTTTTTCCCGCCCAGTCCGGCACCGCAGCAGGCACAATCCAGAGTTGAATCACCGGCTTCACCGACTCCGGCGCCGTCAGCTTCAACGGCTCCGACGCCTGCCGCTCCCGCTGTTCCGGCGTCAACGGCTGCGCCGCAGACCCAGGCCGCGGCCCGCACGATTGAGCTTGAAACCAGCCTCTGGAAAGCCAGCGTTTCAAATCAGGGCGGAGTGCTGACGGAGTGGATCATGACCCGGTTCACTGATGGCAAGGTGATTGATCCGCCGAATGGCGTCACGCTGCTGTCAGCCAAAAACAGCCAGGAATTTGGCGGCACGCTGCGGTTTTACATTCCGACTGACACCGGGCTTGAAAAGGAACTCAACTCGGCTCGCTGGGAAATCAAAGACCTGCCGCAGGATCATCTGAAGATTGAGAAAGGCCAGCGGCAGCAGATTCAGATGGTGTACCGCAACGGCAGCGGCGTTGAAGCCTCAAAGACGCTGGTTTTTGACGGCTCAGGTTACGACATTGCCTACACCGCCGACGTGAAAAAGAACGGCCAGCCGGTGCCCATTCAGGCTGTCATCGGCCCGAACTTTGGCGATCAGAGCATCAGGCCGACCGAATACGGCGTTTATAAAACTCCGCCGCGCGTCAGCTATTCCTTCGGCGGCAAGGTCAAGCGCGATTACGCGGCGAGCGTCAAAGGCACGGAACCACACCGTATTGATCCGGCAGCGCCGATCACGTGGGCCGGGATGGATGACGGCTATTTTGCGATGGTGCTGGTGCCTGCGGCCAAAGCCAAAGACCTGCACCTGATGGATGTTCACCGCAAGGAAACGGTGGACGGCAAGGAAGTCGAGCATAATTACCTGTCGCTGGCGGTTCCGATTGTCAACGGGCAGGTGAGCCATATTTACGCCGGGCCGAAGGATATTCCGACGCTGGCGCGCGTCAGCACAGAGTTCGGCCTCGGTGACCAGGATGGGAATCTGGTTGATATTCTGGATTACGGCATCTTCTCGTGGTTTGCGTGGGTGTTCAGACCGCTGACGAAACTGATGCTGGCGGCGCTGCTCTGGATTCATACTTTCACGCACAATTACGGCTGGGCGATTGTGGTGTTGACGGTGGCCATCAATATGCTCTTCTTTCCGCTGCGCTGGAAGAGTTCAGTGACGATGAAGAAGGCCGCCGCGCTGCAACCGAAGATGAAAGAGTTGCAGGACAAGATGAAGCGGCTCAAAAAAGACGATCCGCAGATGGCCGAATTGCAGCGCGAGCAGCTTGATCTGATGAAGCAGGGCAACATCCTGACCGGCTGTCTGCCGCTGCTGTTGCAGATGCCTTTCTTCACGGCGATCTATCTGATCCTGACCGTTTCGATTGAAGTCCGCAAGGAACCCTTTATCCTGTGGATGAAGGATCTGTCATCGCCTGACCCGATTTACCTGCTGCCGATCATTATGTGCGCGGCGATGATTTTGCAGACCAAACTGACGCCGACACCGCCTTCGGCTGATCCGACGCAGGCCCAGGCGCAGAAGCTGATGCAGTATGTGATGCCGCTGATGCTCACGATCTTCTTCTTCATTCGCGCTCCGCTCGGCCTGGTGCTGTACTGGATGGTGGGCAATATTGTTGGCGTTGTGCAGCAGTATGTGATCAATAAAATTACTCCGACCCCGGTTCCGCCTGGCGAAGGGGCGCGGTCAGGCCCGGAGAAAAAATCAGCGCTGCCCGGCAAGAAAGAGGCCGAAGGAACGGTGGGCTGAGCCGCGATCCGGCGGAATGGAAGGTTCATCAACCAGGAATTTAACTACCTGAGAAGTGTTATGCCGAATACCAATGCTGAAGAACTGAAAAACAAAGTCGGAGCATTTGTTCACGACCTGATTGACAAGTCATCGCTTGATCTCAGGGCGGATGTGGGGCTGCTTGATGATGACAGCGTCGAAATTACCTTCAAGGGCTTCGATCTGCCGCTCCTGCTCGGCCATAACGCTGAACTGCTGGATGCCATGCAATACATTACGCGCCGCGCTTTTGCCAGAGAAGTGGCTGAAGGGTTGCAGGTTGATTTTGACGCGCAGGGCTATCGCTCGCAGCGACGGCACGAACTGGAACTGATGGCAATCAAGGCGGCTGAAAAGGTCAAGAGTACCAGGGTTGCCTTCGTCTTTGATCCGATGAGCGCGCAGGATCGCCGCATCATTCACATGGCAGTCGTCAACGATTCCGGCGTTCGCACCGAAAGCGAAGGCGAAGGACAGACACGCCGCGTCAGGATTGTGCCGGCATAATTCGTCAGCAGCACCAGAATTTTCTGAACGCCAGGAACTAACAGTGACTGAACCCGTCAGCCTGTTTGATGCTTCTGGCGTTCTTTGCTTTTGGGATGACCGGACTGAATGCAGACTGCACTTGAACAAACCACGATTGTGGCGCTGGCCACGCCGCAGGGTTACGGTGGCATCGGCGTCATCCGGCTCAGTGGCGAACAGGCTCTTGAACTGGCGCTGAAGCTGCTGCCACAGGCCGACGCTGATGATTTCACCCCGAGGCAGGCTGGTTTTCATCACCTGATTCATCCTGAAACCGGACAGACGATTGATGATGCCGTCATCACTTATTTCAAAGCTCCGCATTCATTCACGGGCGAAGACGTGGTTGAGCTTTCCTGTCACGGCTCGCCGGTGGTGCTGGCAGAAATCATTCGACTGCTCAATGCTGTCGGCGCAACACTGGCTGAACCTGGTGAATTTTCGCTGCGCGCCTTTCTCAATCACCGGATGGATCTGGCCCAGGCCGAAGCGATCAATGATCTGATTCACGCGCAGACGACCGCTCAGGCACAGCTTGCCGCCCGGCAACTGCGCGGCGAATTGTCCAGACAACTGCGCCCGGTCAGGGATGCGCTGGTCGAGATGATCGTTTTTTTTGAGTCCTCGCTTGAATTTGTCGAAGACGATCTTGATCCGCTCAATCTTGAAAAGTTCATGCACCGGCTGGACGAACTGATCGCAAAAATCAGCCAGCTCACCGCCAGCTACCGGCTTGGCAGGTTGATCAGATCGGGCGTCAGACTCGCCCTGGTTGGCAGGCCCAACGTGGGCAAATCCTCGCTCTTCAATCGCCTGCTCGGACGTGATCGCGCCATTGTCACACACCTGCCCGGCACTACCCGCGACACGCTCAATGAGTTTTTTTCAGTCAACGGCATTCCGATTGAACTGATTGACACTGCCGGATTGCGCGAAACAGCAGACCTGATCGAACAAATCGGCGTTGAGCGGACACGGACGGCGATTGCTGATGCTGATCTGATCATCGCGGTGCTTGACGCGACTCATCCGCCATCAGTCGAAGATCAGGAGCTGATTGCCCAGTTCCCTGTCAGCCTGGTTGCCATCAACAAATGCGATCTGGGCCTGTCGTTCGATTCATCTGCCATCGGTCAGTTCGCCGGTGATTGTGCGGTATTGCCAGTTTCCGCGCTGACTGGCGCAGGGCTTGATGATCTGCGCGAGAGCATTCATCGTCACCTTGTCTCCGACGCATCAACTGCAATTGAGGGTGGTATAATCACCAGCGCTCGGCATTTCGCGGCGCTTGAAAAAACGCTGGCCGCAATGCAGCAGGCTCAGCGTGATTTGAAGTCCGGTTTCACCGAAGAGATCGTGCTGGTCAATCTGCACCAGGCTCTGCACAGCCTGGGCCTTATTACTGGTGAAACACTGATCGGTGACATCATCAATCAGATTTTCTCCACCTTTTGCATCGGCAAATAGCCTGTCTGGTCGAGGGCCATATGTACCAGTTTGATGAAGATTTTGATGTCGTGGTAATTGGCGCAGGCCACGCCGGTTGCGAAGCCGCACACGCCGCGGCAATGATGGGCGCGCGCACAGCCATTGTGACTTTCAATCTTGATCTGATTGCCCAGATGTCCTGTAACCCGGCAATTGGCGGGATCGCCAAAGGCCACCTGGTGCGCGAGATTGACGCGCTCGGCGGGCTGATGGGGCGGGTGATTGATGAAACGGGCATTCAGTACCGGCTGCTCAACCGCAGTCGCGGCCCCGCCGTTCAGGCTCCGCGCGCGCAGGCCGACCGCGCTCTTTACCGCCAGCAGATGCGCCGCGAACTTGAGGCCATTCCAAATCTTTCGCTGCGTCAGGGCGAAGTCGTTCGCCTGCTCGTCGAAGAAAATCAGGTCATCGGCGTCGAACTGATGGACAGCCGGCTGCTCGGCGCTCGCGCTGTCGTCGTGACGACCGGCACCTTCCTGAACGGCCTGATCCACATCGGCGACAAACGGTTTTCTGCCGGGCGTTCGGGTGAGCTGCCTTCCATCAAACTCGCTGAGAACCTGCGTGAATTCGGCTTCCGCATCATGCGACTGAAAACTGGAACGCCTCCCCGGCTCGATGCCCGCACCATTGATTTTGCTGCGTTTGAAGAACAGCCCGGCGATCAGGTGCCGGTTCCTTTTTCGTTTACCACAAAACAAATTACCAGGAAACAAATCTCCTGCCATCTCGGCTACACTGATCATAAAGTTCACCAGATGATCCGCGATAACATTGGCCGGTCGCCGCTTTACAGCGGTCAGATCAAAGGCATCGGCCCGCGTTATTGCCCGTCCATCGAAGACAAGGTCGTGAAGTTTCCTGACAAGGATCGGCATCAGCTCTTCCTTGAGCCTGAGGGCTATCATACATACGAAGTTTACCTGAATGGATTTTCGACCAGCCTTCCCGCCGATTTGCAGCGCGAGCTTGTCAGGCAGATTCCGGGACTTGAAAAAGCCGGAATCCTGCGCCCCGGTTATGCCATTGAATACGACATGATTGACCCGACCGAACTGCTGCCTTCGCTTGAAACGAAGCGCATTCAGGGCTTGTTCAATGCCGGTCAGATCAACGGCACGACGGGTTATGAAGAGGCTGCGGCTCAGGGAATCATTGCCGGAATCAATGCAGTTCGCCGCGTTCACGGTCAGGACTCGGTTTCAATCAGGCGCGATGAAGGGTACATCGGGATTCTGATTGATGACCTGATTACTCAGGGTGTTGACGAGCCTTATCGCATGTTCACATCCAGGGCTGAGCAGCGTCTCAAACTTCGGATAGATAATGCCGATGACCGTCTGACTTCAATCGGCTTTCGTATTGGCCTGTTGCGGGATGATCGGTATCAGGCGTTTCTGGCTAAGTTGAATATAAAGAATGAACTGGCTGGATATTTCCGGTCATCAGTCATCTCTCCTGGAACTCCGGGTTATGCGGATTTCGCCCACAGTTCAGGTGTTGTTCTTCAGGAAGCCGTTCCCCTTTCCCATCTGGCAAAGAGGCCGGAGGTTGCTCCGGAGCATCTGGCCTGTTTCCTGCCTGAATCCCTGCGCGCCTGTTCGGTGAATGAACTGGCTACGGTTGTGACAGATTTCAAATATGCGGGTTATCTGTCCAGCCAGGAAAATCTGACTTCACGCCTGCAAAAAGCCGCCAGTCGCCAGATCCCTGAAGGCATTGTTTATTCGTCAATTCCCGGCCTTTCAAACGAAATGGTCGAACGGCTCAATCGTGTCAAACCGCAGACGCTCGGCCAGGCCATGCGAATTTCGGGGCTGACGCCGGCAGCTTTGTCTCTGCTGACTATTCATGTTGAGTTGATGGCTCGGAGTGCCGGCGCGTGAAAGGCTCGGATATTTCAACTTTCCGCTTCCATCTGGCTGAGTCCGGCGAAGCTGTCGGCCTTGATTTTACCAGCCATCAGGTTGAACAGTTCTGCCGTTATTATGATCTGGTTATGCGCTGGAACTCCCTGCTCCATCTGACAACCATCACTGAACCTCAGTCCTTTGTCAGGCGGCATCTTATTGAATCCACATTTGCCGTTCAGCATTTGTTACCTGCGCTGGTCAGAGTCTGGGATCTTGGGTCAGGGGCAGGTCTTCCCGGCGTCCCGGTGGCTGTGCTGTGCCCTGAGATCAGAGTTGTTCTGGTGGAATCAAACCGAAAAAAATCAGTCTTTCTCAGAGAAGTAGCTGATAATCTTCATCTGGATAATCTGGCAGTCCGGCATATACGTTTTGAGAATCTTCAGCCGTTCACTCAATCTGAGTGTGTTACTGTTCGCGCCATTGAGAAAATGGCGCAGGCAGCCGGGTTGATCCTGGAAAAATCCCGAACTGCTTCGCAGGTTCTGCTGTTTGGAGGTGACGAATTCACTTCACGTTTTGCCGGGGACTGTCATACTGACTGGGCGTCCCAACGTTATCTGCTTCCCTTCTCACAGGATCGCTGGCTGCTTTCGCTGACCCGTTCCACGTGAAACAGCCGGGAATAAAAGAGCCAGCACTTCGTTTCACGTGGAACCTGGCCTGCCAGCTTTTATAAGCGCCGACGATGTGTTAAGTTGCCGCCTGCGGAGGTCGTCAGCAGTCCACATCTCAGTCCTGATTCATAACTCCAATGGGAAAGATTATTGCAATTTCAAATCAGAAAGGCGGAGTGGGTAAGACCACGACGGCGATCAATCTGGCTGCTTCGCTGGCAGCGGCTGAGATGCCGACTCTGCTGGTGGACATGGATCCACAGGCAAATGCCACAAGTGGTTCCGGGATAAGAAAGGGATCGTTCAAGCGCAGCATGTATCATTCACTGGTGATGCAGGAGCCGGTGGGAAATGTGCTGCAGAATACGGAGCTTGAAGCTTTCAAGGTGGCTCCATCAGATAGAAATCTGGCAGGTGCAGAGATCGAACTGGTTGATTTTGAGGAAAGAGAGTTTCGCCTTAAAAGAATTCTCGATGAGTTGAGAGACCGATACAGCTACATCATTATAGATTGCCCACCGAGTCTGGGGCTTCTGACATTGAACTCACTGACGGCGGCTGATTCGGTGATTATTCCGATTCAGTGTGAGTATTTTGCGCTGGAAGGGGTTACAGAATTGCTGGATACACTGGTCAGAATTCGTCGCAGTCTCAATCCAAATCTGGCCGTAGAAGGATTTCTGCTGACGATGTTTGATGAAAGGACAAATCTGGCGAATCAGGTAGTGGCAGATTTGCGAGATTTCCTGGGGGCGCAGGTGTTCGAGACGATGATTCCACGAAATATCCGTCTGGCGGAAGCGCCAAGTTATGGGAAACCGATTATTCTGTACGATATAAAATCGCGCGGTGCAGAAAGTTATCTGAATCTCGCAAGGGAGGTGATGGCAAATGGCCTCAAGAAGAGCACTCGGCAGGGGGCTTAGCGCGCTGTTGTCGGATAATGCGATTGCAGTTGAGAAAGTCGAGCCGGACAGGCCGCAGAAATTGCCGGGAGATGAATTGCTGGAGGTTGACATTGATCTGATAGATCCAAATCCGGCTCAGCCACGCACAAGATTCAATGAAGAGAAACTTGAGGAACTGGCTCAGTCAATCAGGACAAACGGACTGGTGCAGCCAGTCCTTTTACGACGAACAGAAAACAACAGATACCAGATCGTGGCTGGAGAGCGTCGCTGGCGGTCTGCGCAACGGGCGGGGTTACATAAGATCAGCGCTGTGATCAGAGAGGTGACAGATGACAATCTGCTGGAACTGGCATTGATTGAAAACATTCAACGTCAGGAGTTGAATCCGGTCGAGGAAGCAAAAGCTTATCAGCGTCTGATAAATACGCTGGGAGTGACTCAGGATGAAGCCGCAAAAAGGGTTGGGAAAGATCGAAGTTCGATTGCTAATACACTGCGCTTATTGAAGTTGCCGATCTCAATTCAGAAATTGCTGGAGGATGAAAGTATTTCGATGGGACACGCGCGGGCGCTGCTGGGTGTTGAAGCTACTGAAATGCAGGAGAAACTGGCGGCTGAGGTGATCCATCGAAAATTGTCGGTCAGGGAAACAGAGCGGATGGTCAGAAAACTGGCAACTAAAGGGGCAGTCAGGGGAAACTCGACACCCGTCCAGAATGATGCTAACATCCGGGCCGCCGAACTTAAGCTGAAAAGGCTGCTCGGCACCCAGGTCAGGATTCATTTCAGCCAGAAGGGTGGGAAACTGGAGATAGAGTTCAGTTCAATGGGAGAACTTGACCGTATCTTCACCATAATTACGCGGAAATCGGATCCTGCGGCCTCACCTCAGGAAGCAGTCTAAGCTCTTCAGGCACAATACTTACTGGTTGCTTTGCCCCCTCCCACAGTCGTTCAAAAACAATTTTTCAATCAAGGAGTGTCTCATGAGATTTGGCAAGTCACAGAACGGTGATGTTCCGAGCGATATTCGCGGTTTTCTTGGCGAGGGGACAGATATTAATGGCGAAGTGAAATTCACGGAAATCCTCAGAGTGGATGGG